>CAYSSK010000034.1:0-24247 GCA_964433645.1 uncultured Desulfofustis sp. | reverse complement strand
TGGATTCGCCGCCGGTGGCGTCTTCCCGTAACAGGCCCATTATTGCCGTGCGAAACGTTTGCACAATGATTCCTGAGGTCTGCGTTCAGTTGTATCAGAAAATGTGAAAGTTTCGTTAAAATCTGCTTGAAATATCCTTTTTGCAGGAGTAGTTTTGCCAGGCTGATAAATGCATTTGCAACTTTTGCACAAAGAGACCAAGTATGCCTTCTACGATGATTTTTGGCTGTGGCAATCTCCTGATGGGAGACGACGGTTTCGGACCGGCGGTTGTCGCCGCTCTGAACGAACAGGGCGACTTGCCGGAACAGGTGGAAGCCGTCGATGCGATGACCGGCATCAGGGAGTACCTGTTCGATTACCTGCTCACCGAGCACGGCCGGCCGGAGCATATTATCATTTTGGATGCCGTCGATTTTCCCGATCGCCGGCCCGGCGACGTGTTTCTCATCGATTCCCGATCGATCCCGGCCAAGAAGATCCATGATTTTTCCCTGCATCAATTCCCCACCGTCAATCTGTTGCACGAACTCGAAGAACATACCGGCATCACGGTCACGATCGTGGCCGCCCAGGCCGAATACATCCCCGCCGAAATAGAACCGGGACTTTCGCCGACGATGACCGCCGCCGTTGCAAAAACATGCGAGATGCTCAAACATATTTTATCAAACCAGCTCAATGAGGTGACCCTAGATGATGTATGAATTCAGAGTCAGCGAAATGGCGGAGGAGTTCGGTGTTCACCGCAACACCATCAGGAACTGGATTAACTCCGGGACCCTCCGCGCCAAGGAGGGACCCGGCCGCAAGTATCTGATGAAGTTCGAGGACTACCAGACTCTGTGCGCCAAGTTCGGTCGTAAGCCGCAGATCAAGCCGACCAGCAACGTCGACGAGGAGAAAATCCAGAAATACGAGAACTTTCGGGACCAGCCACAACCCCTGGATATCGGCTATGTGGAGAAGACGGTGTACGCCGATGCCCAATGGGCCGATATCTGCCTCACCTGTGGCACCTGTGCCAGCGCCTGCCCGATCGCCGGTGTTGACGGGCTCGATCCGCGCAAGCTCGTGCGTATGGCGGTACTCGGCATGGAAAAGGAATTGCTGGACAGCAATTGGCCATGGAAGTGCACCATGTGCGGCAAGTGTGAGAACGCCTGTCCGGCCGGCGTGGAGATTCTCTCCCTGCTCAGGCGTCTGCGCTCCATGCGTGATCGCAACCTGGTTCCCGGCCCGATCCATAAAGGCGTGGCCACCTGCCTGGAGCGCGGCAACAACCTCGGTATCCCGAAGGATGACTTCCTCTTTCTGCTGGAGGAGCTGGGCGAGGAACTGGCCGAAGAGGGATTGACCGGCTTCAAGACGCCGGTCGACGTGGTCGGTGCCCGGGTCATGGTCACCGTCAACTCCAAGGAACCCTTTGCCGAGCCGGACGACATGAAGTACTGGTGGCGCATTTTCCATGCCGCCGGTGAGTCCTGGACCATCCCGGCGGAAAACTGGGAGGGGGTCAACTGGGGGCTGTTTTCCGGGGACGACGAGGCGATGAAGACCATTGTCGGGCGGCTCGTCGACAATATGAGGCGCCTCAAATGCGAGGTGCTGCTGCTTCCCGAGTGAGGCCACGCCTACTTCGCAACCCGGTCCGGGTTGAACAAATGGTTTCCGGAAGCGCTCAAAGAGTTCAAGATCATGTCGGTCTTCGATCTGCTGCTCGAATACATCGATGAAGGAAAGATCAAGCTCGACAACAACAGGCATCCGATGCGGGCGACCTATCACGATCCCTGCAACTACGGGCGTAAATCCGATAAGGCTTTCGGCAAGGCGTATTACGAGGAAGGCCGGATCATCACCAAGCTCTGCTGTCCCGATTTCAAAGACATGGAGCCCAATCGCGAATCCAACTACTGCTGCGGTGCCGGCGGTGGCGCCTGGGCCATGCCGTTTGGTCCGGAACGGGTCTTCTACGGACGGATCAAGGCGCGCCAGGTCCGGGAGACGGAGGCCCACCTGGTCATTGCCCCGTGTCATAACTGTCGAGATCAACTGATGAAATCGCTGAATAACGAGTATGATCTCGGCATCGAGGTCAAGTACCTGTGGGAGCTGGTCGCCGATTCCCTGATCCAGCCGGGCCAGGAAACCGAGGCGACCGAGCACTCTTCCGAAGCGCAGTAGCTGCGACGGATAACAATAGTCGCTCGGGAGAAATCGAGACAACACGTAGGTGCCCTGCTCCTCAGGGCATCATGTGCAATTTTTGAAAAGGAGACATCTATCATGCTGGACACGCAAAAAGTCGGCTCGGTGATGATCGTTGGTGGTGGAATCACCGGTATGCAGGCAGCACTGGATCTTGCCGATTCCGGTTACTACGTCTACCTGGTGGAACGATCCGGCGCCATCGGCGGCGCCATGGCGCAATTGGACAAGACCTTCCCGACCAACGACTGCTCGATGTGAATTATCGCGCCAAAACTGGTTGAGTGCGGTCGGCACTTAAACATCACGTTGATGACGCTCAGTGAAATCGCCGCTATCTCCGGCGATGTCGGCGACTTTCAGGTAACGGTGAAAGAACATCCACGCTATGTGGATATGGATAAGTGTATCGCCTGCGGCGAATGTGCGGCGAAATGCCCGAAGAAAGTGGACAGCGAGTACGATGCGGCCACCGGCAAACGCAAGGCGATTTATGTCAAATACGCCCAGGCGGTGCCGCTGAAGTATCAGATCGATGCCGATAACTGCATTCGCTTCAAGAAGGCCGGCGCCTGCGGTTTCTGTGAGAAGATCTGTCCGGCCGGAGCGATAAATTTCGACGACACCGAGAAGATTCACCAGATAAACGTCGGCGCCGTTATCCTGGCGCCGGGCTTCGAGAGCTTCGATCCGGCGGCGGCCGGTGTCTGGGGTTATGGCCGGTATCCCAACGTGGTAACCGCGATGCAGTTCGAGCGGTACCTGTCCGCCTCCGGGCCGACCGAAGGGCATCTGGTCAGGCCGTCGGACGGCAGGGAGATCACCAAGGTCGCTTTTCTGCAGTGCGTCGGCAGCCGTGATGAGAACAAATGCGGCAATGCCTATTGTTCGTCGGTCTGCTGTATGTATGCCATCAAGGAAGCGGTGATGGCCAAGGATCATGTGCCGGGACTGCGCACCTCCATTTTCATGATGGATATGCGGACCCACGGCAAGGATTTCGATCGCTATTACCAGCGGGCCAAGGAAGAGTCTGGCGTCCGGTTCGTCCGCTGCCGGGTGCACGGGGTTGAGCCGGAAGGCGACAGCGGCGATCTGAGACTCCATTACATCAACGAGGAAGGACGACAGGTCGAGGAGTATTTCGATTTGGTCGTGCTCTCCGTTGGCCTGCAGATCCCCGATCACATCAAGGCGCTGGCCGACCTGGCCGGGGTCAGGCTGACCAATGACCGGTTTGCCGCGACCTCAGATTTTTCCCCGGTTTCGACTTCGAAAAAAGGGATTTTCACCTGCGGCGCCTTTGCCGGACCGAAAGATATTCCGCAGTCGGTGATGGAAGGCTCGGCCGCGGCCGCGGCGGTTGCCGATGTGCTGGCACCGGCGCGCGGGCAGCTGACTCGGGAGAAATCGTTCCCGCAGGAACGGGACGTGATAGACGAGGAAGAAAAGATCGGTGTCTTCGTCTGTCATTGCGGCTCCAATATCGCCGGCGTCGTCGATGTCGAGGCGGTTGCCGATTATGCCCAGAGTTTGCCCGGGGTGGTGCATACCGAACGCAATTTGTTCAGTTGCTCCCAGGATACCCAGGAGCAGATGGTGCAGACCATCAAGGCCAAGGGACTGAACCGGGTGGTGGTTGCCGCCTGTACGCCGCGGACCCACGAACCGCTGTTCCGGGAGACCCTGAAGGCAGCCGGCCTGAACGAGTATCTGGTGGAAATGGCCAATATCAGGAATCAGAATTCCTGGGTCCATTCCGCCGACCCGAAGACCGCCACGGCCAAGGCCAAGGATCTGGTGCGGATGGGTGTAGCCAAGGTCGCCCGGCAGGTGTCCCTGCAGCCGATTTCGGTGCCGATCACCCAGAAGGGCCTGGTCATCGGCGGCGGTATCGCCGGCATGGCCGCGGCCCTGAACATGGCCGAACAGGGGTTTGAGGTGCATCTGGTCGAAAAAACCGATTCGCTTGGCGGCAACGCCGTCTATCTCGGTCATACCTGGTCCGGCGAGTCGATCCAGGATCGGGCCAGAAAACTTGCCGACCAGGTCCAGAAGAACGAACGAATCATTATCCATAAAGGATTTGTGGTCCGTGCCGCGGAGGGGTTTGTCGGCAACTTCACGACGACCATCGCCACGCGCGACGGTCTGACCAAGACCATCCAACACGGTGTCGGCGTCGTGGCCACCGGCGGGCGCGCTCTGCGACCCAAGGAATATGGCTACGGCAGGATCTCGAACGTGGTGACCGCACTCGAGTTCGATCGGCTCTTCAAACTCAAGGAGCAACACGCGGTCAAGGCCAAGACGGTGGTTTTCATCCAGTGCGTCGGCTCCCGCGAAGGCGAGCGGATGTACTGTTCCAAGGTCTGCTGCACCCATTCCGTGCAGTCGGCCATCGAGCTCAAGCAGGAAGATGCCTCGCGGATGGTCTACATTCTCTATCGCGATATGCGGACCTATGGTCAACGGGAAACGCTCTACAAAAAGGCGCGTGAACTCGGCGTTATCTTCATCAATTACGAGACGCACGGCAAGCCGACGGTAGATGTGGAGCACAAGCAGGTCAATGTCGGGGTCTGGGATCATATCCTCCATCGGCCGTTGCGCATCAAGGCCGACATGGTCGTGCTGGCCACGGCGATCGTTGCCAATCCCGATGCGGAGAAGCTCAACAAGATCTACAAGGTGTCGATCGACGGCGACGGTTTCTTCCAGGAAGCCCACGCCAAGCTGCGGCCGGTTGATTTCGCCAACGACGGCCTGTTCGTCGCCGGCCTGGCCCACTACCCGAAACCGGTCGAAGAGTCGGTCGCCCAGGCCCTGGCCGCCTCCGGCCGGGCGGCGACACTGCTGTCCCGCTCGGCGGTCAGCCTCGATGCGGTGAAGGCCGAGCCGGATCTGCGCTATTGCGACGGCTGTGCCCTGTGTATCGATGTCTGCCCGTACCACGCCATCGAATTGGTGGAGGGTGAGGCGGAGACCGAGGGCGGTCAGCCGCACCGTTATATCCAGGTCAACAAGGCGCAATGCAAGGGCTGCGGCCTCTGCCAGGGCACCTGCCCGAAGCGCGGTGTCGTCGTCCAGGGCTTTACCATGGAGCAGATCAGCAGCCAGATCGAGGCGGCGCTTGCCATCTGATCGGTCGGTTGAACAGATACATGCAGGACTTTCAAAGGAGTAGCGCAATGAGTTTTGAACCGAAAATCATAGCATTCTGCTGCAACTGGTGCTCCTATGCGGCGGCTGATCTCGCCGGCACCGCCAGGATGCAGTACCCGGCCAATGTCCGGATCATCAGGGTCATGTGTTCCGGCATGGTCCACCCGGAGTTTATCACCAAGGCCCTCGATCAGGGGGCCGACGGTGTCATGGTGCTCGGCTGACACCTCGGCGAATGTCATTACCTGGATGGTAATTATAAAACGATGGCCCGAGCCGACATGATCACTGAAATCCTCGAAGACTACGGGTACGAGCCCGAGCGGTTTTCGATCACCTGGGTGTCTTCGGCGGAACCCGACAAGTTCGTCAAGGCGGTCACCGAGATGACCGTCCGGGTCAAAAAATTGGGACCCGTCAACACAGATGCTCAGGCAGCGTAAGGGAGGATACCATGGGTGTTACAACTGCTTTGGAATGGCTGAGCTCGTGTTCAGGGTGTGAGATCGCCGTCCTGAACATCGGCGAGGCACTGGTCCCGCTGCTAACCGAGCATCTCGATATCGTTCATGCGCCGGTTATCATGGATCACAAATATTACGGCCAGTGCGGCGACGAAGGGGAGCATCTGCAGATTCCCGAGGCCGTCGTCGGTATCGTTTCCGGCGGGGTGGCCAATGAAGAGCATCTCGAGGTACTCGCCGAGATGCGCAAAAAATGCAAGGTCCTGATCGCGCTTGGTTCCTGCGCCACGCAGGGTGGCATTCCGGCTTTGATGAACGGCCGGGACGGTGCCGACAGTTTCGATGCCATCTACCGCACGCCGTCCACCGACCCCGGTTCGTCGCTGCCGGACCAGATCGTGCCGAAACTGCTCGAGCGGACCTACGCGCTGGATGAAAAAGTCAAAATCGACCTGCAATTGCCGGGTTGTCCGCCGAACCCGGCGCATATTGCCGAGGTGATCATCTCGCTGCTCGAGAATCGTGAGCCGGTGCTGCCGACCAAGAGCGTCTGCGATACCTGTCCGACCCGCCGGGAAGGCAAGGGCAGTGTCACCACGGTGAAGCGCTATGTGGAAAATGTCGAGTTCGACCCGGCCAAACCGGTCAGTGAAATGCGTTGTCTGCTCGAGCAGGGGTTTATGTGCATGGGCCCGGTGACTGCCGCCGGTTGCGCCAAATACGGCGCGCCGAGCTGTATCGAGGCCCGGGTGCCGTGTCGCGGCTGTTTCGGGCCGGTACGCCCGGACGGCAATCAATTGCTCGATATGATGAATGCGCTGGCCAGCAATGGCATTGAGACGAAATCGGTGGTCGACCGCCGGTCCATGCTGCGCTTCAGCGGCGCGCATGGGAATCTGCGCCCGAAGAAAAAGGCTGCCGTGAAGGAGGAAGTATAACATGGGTAAGGTATTAAATATTCAGCCTGTTACCCGCATCGAGGGACACGCCCGCATCGCCGTTCATCTCGACGATGGTGGCAATGTCGAGAACGCGTATATGAGTCTGATGTCCCTGCGCGGGTTTGAAAAATTCATCGAGGGGCGGCCGGCCGAAGAAGTGCCGCGTATCGTCAACCGGATTTGCGGCATCTGTCCGTGGATGCATCACACCGCAGCCAACAAGGCGGTCGACGGTTGTTTCGGCGTCACCCCGACCGAGACCGGTCAGAAACTGCGGGAATTGCTGCAGGTCATGGCCCATATCAACGACAAGATCCTGCATTTCTTTTTCCTGGCCGCCCCCGACTTCGTGCTCGGGCCGGATGCCGATTATTCGGTACGCAATGTCATCGGCGTGGTCAAGGCGGCGCCGGAGTTGGCCACCCAGGTAGTCAAGATGCGCCAGCTCGGACAGATGATGATCGATCGCTTTGCCGGCAAGGCGATTCATCCGATCGCCGCCGTGGTCGGCGGATTTTCCAAGCCGCTGCCGGAAACAGAGCGGCAGGCGATGCTCAAAGACACCCGGACACTGCTCGACTTTTCGCTCTATGCACTCGATTTCGCGAAAAACAACGTGTTCAACAAGTATCTCGACGCGATCAACCAGCTGGGCGTCATCACCACCGGTTTTCTCGGTACCGTCGATCCGGTGGACGGCTCATTGCGGGTCTTTGACGGTCGCCAGCGGCTGATGAAAGCGGACGGCAGCTATGTCGATTTCGACGGGGCCGACTATCTCGATTATCTCGGCGAACATGTCGAGCCCTGGGGCTATGGCAAGATGCCCTATGCCCGCTCCTGGAATGAAGGGTTTTCGCTCGATCTCGATGCCCCGAAGGGTATCTATCGCGCCAACACCCTGGCCCGGATCAATGTCTGCGACAAGATCTCCACGCCGCATGCCCAGGCCGCGCTCGAGGAGTTTCGGGCCGCCTTCGGCCGTCCGGCCCAGGCTACCTTGCTCTATCACTATGCCCGTTTGATCGAGCTGATCTACGCCTGTGAGCGGACCATGGAACTGCTCAACTGGGAGGGCATCACCGATACCGACGTCCGCGCCAAGGTGGAGCCCAAGGCCGGCCGCGGAGTCGGCATCGTCGAGGCGCCGCGCGGCACCTTGATCCATGATTACCACACCGATGATGACGGCTGCATCGCCTCGGCCAATCTGATCGTCGGCACGACCCACAACATCGGCCCGATGAATATGAGCGTCAAGCAGGCGGCGACCTCGCTGATCAAAGACGGCATCTACGACCAGGGTATTCTGAACAAGGTGGAGATGGCCGTCAGGGCCTACGACCCGTGAATGTCCTGTGCCACCCACCGCCTGGATGGCGGTATTCCGATGGCCCTGGACATTGTCGATGCCGACGGCAATGTGATTGAAACCCTGAAAAACTGAGCGTGATCGGCGGTAGAATGCATCCGGTTACCGGAACCAAGACCCGGTGGCCGGATGCGCTTGACGGAACAGTCTATTTTCGTTATCAAACAATCAAGGCGAAGGTCATTTATCAGGGGCAGCGGTGTTTGTTTCCCCGGCAAGGAGTGTTGAGATGCCAGAGCAAGACAAGAAAGCCCGACGAATCCAGGTTCGGGCCGAAAATCCCAGCGGTGCCTGCGGCAATATTGATCACATGACGATCGATGAACTCAAGGCACGAGCGGTCGGCGATAATTTCGACGGCAGTTGTCCCGCCTGCGGCATGTTTCATTTGACCCGGGCCGATATCGAGGCCGTCGAAGCGGAAAAGATCAGCGAAACCGATTATTACGCTGACCTGGTCAACGAGGCGGAGCAGCACTGAGCCGCCGGTATTATGACAAAACCGTGCCGGGCCTTGTTCCGGCGCGGAGCTGAATCCACCGGCGGCTGCCGGTGAGATTGTCGCGGAGATGATGAGCCGAGACGAACAGAGCGAATTGCAGATTCCCGCGGACCTTGTTCAGGAACTGCAGACAGAGGTTGACCGCCCTCTCCGGGTAATGGTGGTCTGCGGCACGCAGAACCGGACGTTGCTGAAATACGGGCTCGACGAGGTCCTGCCTGACAAACTCGATGTTGTTTCCGGTCCCGGATGCTCGGTCTGTGTCATGCCGGCGGGACATATCGATGCCTTCATCAAGATCGGCGTGCAGCCCGACGTGGTCACCGCAACCTGCGAGGATTTGCTCAGGGTCAGCGGCAGCAGAGAGTCACTGGAGTCGATCAGGCGCAAAGGGGCTCAGGTGGAGGTGGTCGACTCGCCGATGGAGGCCCTCGATCTGGCCAGGAGATTTCCGTCGAAAATCGTCGTCTTCACCGCCGTCGGCTTTGAGGGAGCGGCGCCGGATGTGGCGGAAACCATTCTCGAGGCGGCATCCGAAGGGGTCGGCAATTTTTGCGTGATTCCTTCCATCCGTCTGCTCCCGCCATCGCTGGCCAACCTGCTGCGGGACCCGGAACTGAACATCCGCGGTCTGCTGTTTTCCACCCACATCGAAGCGATTACCGACAGCAATGCCTATGCCGATCTGGCCCGGCAGCATCATCTTGCCTGTGTCGTGGCCGGTTTCGGGATCAGCGAGATCCTCCAGGGGCTGATTTCCATCGTCAAACAGGTCAAGACCGACACGCCGATGAACGATAACCCGTTTGCCGGTATTACCCCCAGTGAGGAGACCGCCCGGGTGCAGAAGATGCTGTCTGAAGTGTTTTTTGCCGTGGAAACGGATTGGCGCGGTCTGGGGAGTATCGAGGGGAGCGGCTTCGTGATTCGCGATGAATTGTCACTGTATGACGCGGTAAAACGGTTCAACATCCGCTTTCAAAAGGGCCAGGAGCAGATTCAATGTCAGTGTGCCGATATCCTTTCCGGACGGAGCACCCCGAATGAGTGCCCGGCATTTGGTATTTCCTGCACTTCGCAACATCCGATCGGGCCGTGCATGGTCGCCCAGGAGGGGATTTGCGCTTCGTATTTTCGCTATACCTTCGGGAGGATCTGACAGCGCAAGAAGTGATGGTGCAACGCGGTCATCGATAATGCCGGCCGCATCTCTTTTTTGACCATAGACGCCACCGACCTGCCGCCATCGATACGATGGTGGGCCCTGAGCCGGGCCTCGATGTCGGGTTAAATCTCGGAGCCGAGTGTTTTCGTGGTGCTCGCGTTAATTGGTCGTTTTCTGAAGATCATCCTCGACTTCCGGTTCATGGCGCATCACGAATTCGGTCCAGGTCCACGGGCTGTTCTCGATCTGGGCACCGATGACCTTGTGGGATCCGTCGTCTTCTTCCCAGATCGGGCGAGCCAGCAGTTTGAAATGAGTCCCCGGCCCGTCGACAATGATCGAGTAGATGTCGGCCGATCGGTCCAGCCGTTTCGGAACGTCGGTGATCGACAGACCGAAACGCGAGATGTCGTTGATCACGCCGCTGAAAAAGCCCTTTCCGTCGGAGATATCGGCTTCGAGATTGGACATGACCATACGCGGATGCTTGCGTTTTTCCATAACGTCACCTGAAGAGTGTGCCCTGAAGGACTTTTGAGGTCAGGCTTGACCTGTACAATCCCTCCGGCGCTCTTCTGCACGGGGGATTACAGGGTTTCTTCAATTATACGCATGGAGCCGTGGAAGTCAATCGACCGCAGCCGGAGGAAGAGCCAACCAGCCCATCCGATAGCGATGACGATCTTGACTGTTCGATGTGCCTGCCAGTCATGGGGGGCAGTGCCAGAACGGCTGCCGGCAACGGAAGCATCGTTCATTGTTCTCCATGAAACAAGACGTATGAAACAGCGACGAAAACGCTGATGATTGCCAGCACGTCAAACAAATTGCCGAGCCCGCAGGGAGTCCTCTTCCGTTTTCTGGTCGGCTGGACCGTCTCGTCCCGTTGCTCAGAAGAGTGGTCGATAAGGGGTGGATTGTTGAGATATTCGCCGATCCCGAAAAACAACAGGGCAAACCCGCCGGCACCGAGTGCCCTGCCGATGCCATAGTCCCTGAAAGGTAGAACAAAACTCAAAATGATCAGGCCGAGGCCGGCAAGGACAAGGGCAAGAAACGACATCGTGAGCGGATTGATCGGTGATGATTTCATGCCTGATTGTATCACCTGGGCCTGATCCCGGCAAGGCGCCCGCCTCCACTTTCTTGACGAAAGGTGGTCAAAAGAGATAGATGTCGGCTGCTGGCCACCCATAAAAGCGACTGGACGAGGCACCGGTCACCTGTTCGGGAATAAGAATCGTTTTCCTGGATTTTCATCGATCAATACCGTATCCTCAGGGTCTGGGCGCTGGCCAGGGGAGCGCCGGAGTACGGGACGGAGGAGAAAGATCATGCCGATTTATCAGCGGGGCGAGCAGCGTGACAATTGCGGGTTTGGGCTGATCGCCCACCTCGATGGAGAGCCAAGCCATCGACTGGTGCGGATCGCCATCGGCGCTCTCGACCGGATGGACCACCGCGGCGCCATCGGCGCGGACGGCAAGACCGGCGACGGCTGCGGTCTGCTGCTGCAGAAGCCCGATGCCTTTTTTCAGAGCGTTGCCCGGGAGCAGGGCTTTCGCTTAGCCAATCGCTACGCCGTCGGTGTCATCTTTCTCGGTCACGGCCCCGAGCGGCTGGCCGCCGTTCAGCGCGTTTTCGCCGAGGAATTCGAGCGGGAGACCCTGACCCTGGCCGGATGGCGGGATGTGCCCCGCGACCCGGGTGTCCTCGGAGCCATCGCCCGCAACTCGATGCCGGCGATGATCCAGGTCTTTGTCAACGGTCCCTACGGCTGGGGGCCGCGCGATTTCGAGCGACGGCTCTACATGGTGCGCCGGCGCATCGAAAAACGTCTCATCGATGACCCCGATTTTTATATCTGCAGTCTGTCCAATCTGGTGGTGGTCTACAAGGGACTGTGCCGTCCCGGCGATTTACCGCGGTTTTATCCCGATCTCGGAGACCTGCGGCTGCAGGCGGCGAGTTGTCTCTTCCATCAGCGCTTTTCCACCAACACGCTGCCGCGCTGGCAGCTGGCCCAGCCATTCAGATATCTGGCCCATAACGGCGAAATCAACACCATCTCCGGCAACCGCAAGTGGGCCGGGAATCGCTCCTACAAGCTACGCTCACCGTTGCTGCCCGACATGCAGGAAGCGGCTCCGTTCGTCGGCAGCGACGGGTCGGATTCAGCCTCGCTGGACAATATGCTCGAGGTCTTCCTGGCCGGCGGCATGGACCTGTTTCGCGCCTTCCGCCTGCTCATTCCGCCGGCCTGGCAGAATCATCCGGAGATGGACGAGGATCTGCGGGCCTTCTACGATTTCAACTCGATGCACATGGAACCGTGGGATGGACCGGCGGGTATCGTCATGAGCGACGGTCGGTTTGCCGCCTGCGGCCTGGATCGCAACGGTCTGCGGCCGGCCCGCTACGTGGTGACCAGAGATCGCCTGATTACGCTGGCCTCCGAGGTCGGCATCTGGGATTACACGGACGATGAAGTGGTGGAAAAAGGACGCGTCGGTCCCGGCGAATTACTGGTCATCGACACGATGAACGGGCGTATCTGGAGTTCCTGGGATATCGACAACGAACTGAAAGCACGGCATCCCTACCGGGAGTGGATGCAGCAGAATTGTCACTGTCTGATCCCGTCCGGCCAGCTCGATGATGATCAGGCCGGTCGCTCGTCATTGACCGGCGAGCGCCTGCTCACCTACCAGAAACTGTTCGGCTACTCGCTCGATGAAATCGATCAGGTGATCAGGGTTCTCGGAGAAACCGGCCATGAAGCAGTGGCCTCGATGGGCGACGATGCGCCGATGGCGGTGTTGTCCGAACAGCCGCGGCTGCTCTTCGACTACTTTCGCCAAAAATTTGCCCAGGTCACCAATCCGCCGATCGATCCGCTGCGCGAGCAGCACGTGATGTCGCTATCCACCTGCATTGGCCGGGAGCATAACGTCTTCGACGAAACGATCGGCCAGGCGCACCGGTATCAATTCGCCTCGCCGATTCTGGTCTATAGCGATCTGCAACAGCTCAAAGCACTCGACGATCAGTTCTACCGACATGCTGTCATCGACATCAGCTATCTGCCGGAAGAAGGGCTGGAGCGCGCTGTGCGGCGGATGGTGGATAATGCCCTTGAGTTGACGCGGGCCGGGACGGTGCTGCTTATCCTTTCCGACCGGACGATTGCTCCGGATCGCTTGGTGATCCCGGCGGCCATGGCGGTTGGCGCCCTGCACAGCGGACTGGCTGCAAATAACCTGCGCTGCGACGCCAATATCATAGTCGAGAGCGGCGAGGTACGCGACCCGCATCACATGGCGGTACTGATCGGTTTCGGGGCCACGGCCATTTATCCCTATCTGGCCTACGAGACCCTGGCCCGGCTGGTGACCGACGGCACGATCAGCTTGCCGCTGCGATCGGTTATGGGTAATTATCGAGCGGGAATCAACAAGGGATTGTTGAAGATCATCTCCAAGATGGGTATTTCCACCATTTCCTCGTACCGGTGCGCCCAACTCTTCGAGGCGGTCGGGCTTGGCCCGGCGGTGATCGAAAGCTGTTTCCACGGAGTGGCCAGTCGCATCGGCGGTGCCGATTTCGCGGATATCCAGCAGGACAGCGCCCGGCGGGCGAAACTGGCCTGGAAACCGTTCAAGCCGCTGCCGGCGGCCGGTTTCTTCAAATATATGCACGGCGGTGAGTACCACGCCTATAATCCCGATGTCGTCCAGGCTCTGCAGAAGGCGGTGCGCAGCAACGACTGGCAGGATTATTGCCGCTACGCCGAGTTGGTCAATGAGCGCCCGGTTTCCAGTCTGCGCGATCTGTTGCGTCTGGAGCCCGCGGCAACACCGTTGGCAGAGGCGGAGGTGGAGGGGGAAGAGCAGTTCTACCGCCGTTTCGACTCCGCCGCCATGTCCATCGGCGCGCTCAGTCCCGAGGCCCACGAGGCCCTGGCGATCGCGATGAATCGGCTCGGCGGGTTCTCGAACAGCGGCGAGGGCGGCGAGGATGCGCTGCGGTTCGGTACCGAGCGGGTCTCCCGGATCAAGCAGGTGGCCTCCGGCCGCTTCGGAGTGACGCCGGAGTACCTGATGAGCGCCGAGGTCATTCAGATCAAGATCGCCCAGGGCGCCAAGCCCGGAGAGGGTGGGCAGCTGCCCGGCCACAAAGTGACGGCGATGATCGCCACGCTGCGCCATTCCCTGCCGGGAATCACGCTCATTTCACCGCCGCCGCATCACGATATCTATTCCATCGAGGACCTGGCCCAATTGATTTTCGATCTCAAGCAGATCAATCCGCGGGCGCTCGTTTCGGTGAAACTGGTCTCCGAACCGGGGGTCGGCACCATTGCCGCCGGCGTGGCCAAGGGCTATGCCGATATGATCACCATCTCCGGCTATGACGGCGGCACCGGCGCCAGCCCGTTGACTTCGGTCAAGTACGCCGGCAGCCCGTGGGAGATCGGCCTGGTCGAGACCCATACCGCGCTGGTGGAAAACGGACTGCGCTCCAAGATCAGGCTGCAGGTCGACGGCGGTTTGAAGACCGGGCTCGATATAGTCAAGGCCGCCATTCTCGGGGCCGAGAGTTTCGGCTTCGGCACCGCACCGTTGATCGCGATGGGCTGCAAGTATCTGCGCATCTGTCATCTCAATAATTGCGCCACCGGCGTGGCCACCCAGGACGAGACCCTGCGGCGCGATCATTTCAGCGGCACGCCGGAGCTGGTGATGAACTATTTTCGTTTTCTCGTCCGGGAGACGAGGATGTGGCTGGCCCGGCTCGGGGTACCGCGATTGATCGACCTGATCGGCAGGACCGATCTGCTGGCCGTTGTCGACGGCCGGACCGAGAGGCAGCGCCGGCTGCACCTGGACAACCTGCTTGTCGCGCCACGGGTGGCGCCGGGGACGGTGGCCTACCAGCGCGACGCCAATCCGCCGCACGATCCCGGCCGGTTCAACCTCGAGCTGGTCGACCGGTTCGCACCGGCGGTCGAGACCGCCGGCGGTGATCGGGGGTTTTTCCCGGTGCGCAATACCGATCGATCCATCGGTGCCCGCCTCTCCGGCCTGATTGCCCAGCGACACGGCAACCAGGGGATGGCCGGCAATCCGATCACGGTGGAGCTGCGCGGCACGGCCGGCCAGAGTTTCGGAGTCTGGAACGCCGGCGGCCTGCACCTGGTGCTGACCGGCGATGCCAACGACTATGTCGGCAAGGGAATGACCGGAGGCCTGCTGGTCATCAAACCGCCGGCCGGGGTCTCCTACCGGTCGCATGAGTCGGTCATCATCGGCAACACCTGCCTGTACGGCGCCACCGGCGGCCGTCTCTTCGCGGCCGGCCGGGCCGGCGAGCGATTCGCGGTGAGGAATTCCGGGGCCCGGGCGGTGGTCGAAGGGATCGGTGACAACGGCTGCGAATATATGACCGGTGGGGTGGTTACCGTTCTCGGTGAGACCGGTATCAATTTCGGAGCCGGCATGACCGGCGGTTTTGCCTACGTACTTGACGAGTTCGACCGGTTCGGTTTGCGGGTTAACCCGGAGTTGGTGGAAGTTTTGCCAATCGGGGAGGCGCCGGGTCTGGCCGAACACCTGCACGGTATTATCAGTGCCCACCTGTCGGAGACCGGCAGCCGGCGGGCCGAACAGATTCTCGATGATTTCGGTGGCCTCGGCAGCCGCTTCAAACTGGTCAAGCCGAAAGGGCTGCGGGTCGAGGAGCTGCTCGGCACCCGCGGCCGGTCGGCCACCGAGCTGCTGTTGACCACGCAATAGAGAACCCGCTCGCGGTTTGACGGACGAACATCATGGATCAAAATGTCTTTCAATTTCTTGAGGTGGAGCGGGTCGATCCGCAGAAACGGCCACTGGATGTGCGGCGCAGCAGTTTTGCCGAAATCTACCGCTCGTTTCAAGACCAGCAGATGCGGATGCAGGCCAATCGCTGTCTGGGCTGCGGCAATCCCTATTGCGAATGGCGCTGCCCGGTGCACAACTATATTCCGGACTGGCTGAAATTGGCAGGGGAGGGCAGGATTTTCGAGGCGGCGGAGCTGTGTCACCTGACCAACAGCCTGCCGGAAGTCTGCGGCCGGGTCTGTCCCCAGGATCGATTGTGCGAAGGGGCCTGCACGCTCCATGACGAATTCGGTGCGGTTACCATCGGTTCCGTGGAGAAATACCTGGTCGATACCGCTTTGGCGATGGGGTGGCGGCCCGACCTGTCCAGCGTACCGGCCAGTGGGCACAGCGTCGCGGTGATCGGTGCCGGACCCGCCGGGCTTGGCTGCGCCGACGTACTGGTGCGCAACGGGATCCGGCCGGTGGTCTACGACCGCTATCCGGAGATCGGCGGACTGTTGACCTTCGGGATTCCCGGTTTCAAGCTGGACAAGGAGGTTATGGTACTGCGGCGGCAGATCTTCACCGAGATGGGCATCGAGTTTCGTCTCGGTGTCGAGGTCGGTCGCGATATCGTCGTTGGTGATCTGCTGGCCGAGCATGACGCGCTGTTTGTCGGGACCGGCTGCTATCGACCCATCCGCGGCGGTTTGGCCAACGAGCGTGCGGCCGGGGTCTATGAAGCGCTGCCCTATCTGATCGGCACCATCTGCCAGGAGCGCGGCTATTCCTACGAGCGGGCCCGTTTCGTGTCGATGCGGGGCAAGCGGGTGCTGGTTCTCGGCGGGGGCGATACGGCGATGGACTGTCTGCGCACCGCCATTCGTCAGGGAGCGGCCCGGGTCCGCTGCGCCTATCGCCGGGACGAGCGCAATATGCCCGGTTCAGCGCGGGAGGTGAACAATGCCAGAGACGAGGGCGTTGAGTTTCTCTTCAATCTCCAGCCGCTGGCCATCGAGACCGATGGCGACGGGCGGGTCATCGGGGTGCGCGTCGTCCGCACCGAGTTGGGGCCGCCGGATACGAGCGGGCGGCGACGGCCGGTACCTCTCGCCGATTCCGAGCAGCTTCTCGAGGCCGACGCGGTCATTGTCGCCTTTGGCTTCACCCCCGAACCGCTCCCCTGGCTGGAGGCGCTGGGGGTGGGCGTGGATGACCGGGGGCGGATCAAGACCGGCGGCAGGTTTTTCGGGCAGACCGATCACCGCGCGGTCTTTGCCGGCGGCGACGCGGTGCGCGGCGCCGACCTGGTGGTCACGGCGATTGCCGAGGGGAGGCAGGCCGCCGCCGGCATCATTGACTATCTCGGCATCTGAGCGGGCGCCTGAATAGATACATTAACGGGTCGACGGTATCGGGCAGGAGTTGAGAAAATCCTTCAGGTGATTGATTTCCTCGAGCCGGCCGAAGACGGTGAGCACATCGCCGGGCTGCAGGTAATGGTTGCCGCGCGGCACGATGGTCTTGCCTTCCCGCCTGATCGACACCAGGTTGACATGCTGGGGAAGCGGCAGGTTTTTGACACGGACGTTGCAGCAGGCATCATCCTCGTTGAGGGCAAATTCGACGAATCCGGTTTCCGTCGAGGAGCGCAGCGTCGTCTGCTGTTCCAGGATCTGTCCCCGTTGTTTCCTGACGACGCCGACGTCATAGGCGCGGAGGATATCGCTGCGGCTGATCGAGCCGATCAGGCGTTGAGAGCCGTCTCGGGCAATGACCGGCAGTCGGGCCAGGTCCCGCGGCGACATTTTCTGGATGGCGACCCAGATCGGTTCATCGGGATAGACGGCGATCGGCCCCTCAATGGCCACGTCCGCCACCCGCATTTCGCGCAGGTTGCTGCTGCTGTCGGACTGAATACGGTGAATATCCTGCAGTGTAATGATCCCCCAGAGCCTTTTCCCTTCGGTGACCACCGGAAAGCCGAGCAGGTTGGTTTCCTGGAACAAAGCCATCAATTCCGGCAGAGACTGATCCTTGTCAACGGTCACCACCTGGGTGCGCATTACCTCGTTGACCGTTACCCCCTGCATGATATCCATGTCCCGCCCTTCATAGAAGCGGATGCCGCGTTTGGCCAGTTTGATCGTGAATATCGATTCCGGGTGCAGCCAGTGAGCGAAATAACTGGCGGTAATGGTGGCAAACATCATCGGCAGAATGATCAAGTAATCGTTGCTCAGTTCGAAAACGGTGAGCATTCCGGTCAGCGGTGCCCGGGCGGTTGCGGCAAACATGGCGGCCATGCCGACCAGCACGTAAGCGCCGGGTTCACCGGAGATCTCCGGAAAAAAATGCTTGAAGATGATGCCGAGACAGCCGCCGAGCATCGCCCCGATGAACAGAGACGGGCCGAAGACCCCGCCGGGACTGCCCGACCCCAGGGTCAGCGCGGTGGTCAGGGGCTTGAGGAAAACGAGCAGGAGCAGCAGCCAGAATGGTGTACCGCCGTGCAGGACAGATTCGATGAAGCGAAAGCCCTGACCGTAGATATGCGGTTTGAGTCCCGTTTCCGTACCGACAAAGATCATGAACAGCACGCCGATCAGCCCGAGCAGCAGGGCGCCCATGGCCGGTTTCAGCAGCTGCGGCGCCTGGATTTGGTCGAACAGGTTCTCCGTTTTGCTGAGCATCTTGATGAACATGATGCCGACCAGAGCGGACAACAGGCCGAGGATCAAATAGAAAACGACCGACAACGGCGAGCCGAAAGAGTGGATGGGGATGGCAAAGGCCGGCCGGCTCCCGAGAAAGTGCCTGCTGACGATGGAGCCGGCGACGGCGGCGACGACCACATTGCCGAACGAGCGAACCTGCAGGTTGCCCATCAGCACTTCGATGGAGAACACGACGCCGGCGATCGGGGTGTTGAAAGCCGCGGCAATCCCGGCCGCCGTGCCGCAGCCGAGCAGGTTCTTGATACGGTCGTCGGAGAGCCGAAAGAGCTGGCCGATGGCCGAACCGAGGGAAGCGCCGATCTGCACGATCGGCCCTTCGCGGCCGGCCGACCCGCCGCTGCCAAGGCACAGCGCGGAACCGATGATTTTCGTGCCGGCCACCCGCGCCCTGATCCGGCCGCCGTGCAGGATCAGGGCCTGCATAACTTCCGGAACGCCGCTGCTCTTCGTCTCACGGGCGAAGATGATCAGCGGGCCGACCAGGAGGGCGCCGCCGAGCGGAGCCAGCAGGAAAATACTCAGGCCGAGCGACGGGAAGAACTCGGGGATGGTGGTGTAACAAAAGGTTTCGATGATTCTGATCAGCTTGATGAAAATCACCGCGGCCAGGCCGGTGCCGGCGCCGACGATGGCCGAAAGAGCCAGCAGCAGCAGGCCGGCCGGCGGCGAAAGGCGATCGATCAGGGTGCTCAACAGGGTACGTGCCTGGACCATCGGGAATGCTCGCGGTGCAGAAAATCGAAACGTTCAGGGGCGGAATGACCGGCGTGCTTCCTGGCGCAAAGCCATGTCGATGATCACCAGAGCAGCCATCGATTCAACGATCGCTACGGCGCGCGGCACCACGCAGGGATCATGCCGGCCTTTGGCCTCCAGGGTGATGGCGTCTCCCTGGTAGTTAACGGTTTGCTGCGCCTGGGAAATGGTGGCGGGCGGTTTGAACGCTACCCGGAAGTGAATGATCTCGCCATTGGAGATGCCGCCCTGAATACCGCCGGAATAATTGGTCGCAGTGCCGAGGCGGCCGTCTTTCATGACAAACGGATCGTTGTGCTCGGAGCCCGTCATTTTCGCGCCGGCAAAACCGGAACCGATCTCGAAGCCCTTGGTTGCCGGGATGGCCAGCATCGTCTGGGCGAGTTTGGCCTCGAGCTTTTCGTAGACCGGCTCGCCCAGCCCGGCGGGCACTCCTCTGATGATGCAGGAGACGATGCCGCCGGTGGAGTTGCCGGCGTCCTTCAGGGAGACGATCAGGGCTCGCATCTGCTGGGCAATGGCCGGGTCCGGGCAGCGCAGGTCGTTGTCATCGATCTGCTCACTGGTGATCGTGGTCTGGTCGACTGGACCGGCCTCGTATGGACCGACGCCGCTGACCCAGGCGATGATCTCGATTCCATATTTTTCACGGAGAAGCTTGGCTGCCACGGCGCCCGAGGCGACCGTGCCGATGGTCTCCCGGGCGCTCGACCGGCCGCCGCCGGATGACGCTTTGATCCCGTATTTGGCGAGATAGGTATAGTCGGCATGGGAAGGGCGCGGAATACTCGTCATGTCGCCGTAATCGCCGGGCCGCTGGTCGAGGTTGTCTACCTTCAGCGCGATCGGACTGCCCAGGGTAACGCCGTTCTCGGTGCCCGACAAGATCGTCACCAGGTCGCCTTCCTGCCGATCGGTGGTCAGTTTGGATTGTCCGGGTCGCCGTCGGTCGAGCTGCCGTTGAATATCCGCTTCATTCAGGTGGAGTCCCGACGGGCAGCCGTCGATGACCACCCCGACCGCCTTGCAGTGGGATTCGCCAAACGTTGAAATGCGGAATAATGTGCCGAAGTGACTTGACATGGTGGTGGCTCCTGGGTCGTTTTGCGAGGATTTGTCAGGTACCGGTTGGTTATACCGGCACTCAGCCGGTGAGTCAAAAGAAAAAGGGAAAGGCTTCATCGCCCCCTCGAGTACCGGTGGAAGAGCGGCATGGTCGGAAAAGTCGTTGCCGGCCGAGGCGATCTGCGGTTGTATAGAGCCATGAAAAAAACGGATCGGACTGCCGGCAAGCGGCTGACGGGCGCTGATCTGTTTTTCAGAAACCGAAGCGACAAGAAGCAACCAGGAGGAAGTCATGAAAAAGGTGGTACTGGTAACCTATAACCCGGACATGATGTGTTTTGCTCATGTTTTATTGTATGCTCTTGATTTTCAAGAGAAAGGATACGATACCAAGGTGGTCGTCGAAGGGGGGGCCGTAAAGCTCGTCTCCGTTTTCAAGGATCCCGAAGCCCCTTTTTACGCTCTGTATGAAAAGGTCAAGCAAAACGGTTTGATCGACTGCGTCTGCCGGGCCTGCTCGGCGAAACTGGGCAGTCTCGAGGATGCGGAGGCCCAGGGGCTCAGGGTGCACGGTGATCTGATGGGGCACCCGTCGATCGAGGCGTATCTCAATCAGGGGTATCAGCTTATAACGTTTTGATGTAAGAGCTGCCGGCGGGTGGTCGGGTTGGATAGGGGCGGAGCTGTTGTTGCCGGATTTCTTTCCGGGGTACCGGTTCGATGCGACCTCGGCGTTGAATGGTTTTCTGCCTGACCTCAATGCGGTGGTGGTCAATGACCGCGGTCTGCCAGGTGAGGGCAGGGGATTTTTCCCGGGAAAACCGACTGCCCGGCGGTCGATTGCAAACGTAGTGAAGCAGGCCGTATAGCCGCCGAGATCGCGCAGAATAGTGTCTATTCAACGTGCTTTTAGCCGTTGGTGTTATCGTTTCAACAAAACAACATAGGTTCATGCATGAGCGCGAACAAAGCCACTATCGCCGACACGCTGCGCAAAAGAGTCGAAGCCCTGTGCGTGAATGCATCCGAGACGGTTGAGCCAAAGGCTATCGAGGACATCAAAGTGCTGGCGCATGAACTGGCCGTTCATCAGGCTGAACTCGAATTGCAGAACGAGCAATTACGCGAGACGCAGGCGGCTCTGCAGCAGGCTCGCCAGGAGATCGAGACTCGAAACAATGAACTCAGCCGGGCCAACGACCGGCTTGACCACCTCAACAGCGTCCTGTTGGGCCTCCGCGACGTCAATCAGCTCACCGTGACCGAAGATGATCCCAGGCGTCTGATCGAACGGGCCTGCGCGAACCTGACCGAGACGATGGGGTATTTGAACACGTGGGTCGTCCTGCTCGGCGGCGATGGCGGCGAGGCGCTTGGTCTGCCGGTTAAGGACGAAGTATCGGCGACGGCCTCGGCAGGTCTTGACAGCGGTTTCGGTGTGTTGCGCGAGCGTTTGCAGCGTGGCGTTTTCCCCTGCTGTATGAAACGTGCGTTGGGCTCCGAGGAGGTGATCGTAACGAACGATCCCGTGACCGAATGTCCCGACTGCCCGATGTCCACGGGTTACGAAGGCCGCGCTGCTTTGGTGCGACGACTGGCTTGTGGCGGCTTGACCTATGGTGTCTTAACAGCGAGCGTTCCCGGGTCCTATGCCAACGATGGCCAAGAGCAGGAATTGTTCAGCGAGTTGGCAAGAGACCTGGCCTTCGGCCTGTACAAGATCGCCGGCGCCCGCAGCCTGGAGAAGAGCCGGCGGCGCAATCGTGAGATTTTCGAGCACAGCCGCGACGGCTTCGTTCTGGTGGATACGACGGGCCGCATCCTCGACGCCAACGAGGCTTATTGTGAAATGCTGGGCTACCGTCTTGAAGAGTTGCGGGAACTGCCTGATTTTCATGATATTACACCCGAGCGCTGGCGCGGGTCGGAATCCCACAAATCGTTGGGAAAACGACTTCTGAGCCAGAGCCATTCGGGCCTTTATGAAAAAGAGTATACCCGCAAGGACGGTACCGTCTTCCCTGTCGAGTCGCGCACGCATGTGGTCCGTTGCCAGAGCGGCGAAATCGACTACTTCTGGGAAACGGCCCGCGACATTACCGAGCGCAAGCTGGCCGAGAAGGCGCTACAGGAGAGTGAGGAGCGTTTCCGATTTCTCGTCGATAATTCCTGTGATTTGATCTGGAAGCTGAAACCGGACGGTGTCTTCTCCTATGTCGCTCCTTCGTGGAAAAAAATGCTTGGCTATGATCCGTCATTCATGGAGGGTAAGAAGTTCCAGCATTTTGTGCATCCCGATGATCTGGTCGGGTGTGAACAATACATGTTGAAGGTTCATGACGCCGGAGAATCATTGGTCGGTCCTCAATACCGGGTCAAACACGCCGATGGAACCTGGCGATGGCATGAAGGCAACATAACGCCTGTTTTCGGGGAGGGCGGCAAGTGTGTGTATTTCGTTGGTGTCTCAAGGGATATTGGCGAGCGCAGGCAGACCGAGGAGACGCTGAAGGCGAGCGAAATGCGCTTTCAGAGTATTCTGCGCAATGTGGCCACGGTGGCGGTGCAGGGTTACGCAATGGACGGTACGGTGCGTTACTGGAACCGCGCTTCTGAAAAATTCTACGGTTTCACGGCAGAGGAAGCGCTGGGCCGAAATCTGCTTGAGCTTATCATCCCGCCTGCCATGTATCACCACGTAAAAACTGAAATGAGCCGGATGGCCGAGACCGGCGAAGTGATCCCGGCCGCCGAACTCGAGCTCATGCGCAAAGACGGCTCACCTATTTCGGTATATTCCTCTCACGCCTTGGTGCACGTGCCGGGGGTGAAACCCGAATTTTTCTGTATCGATATCGATCTCACGGATCGCAACCGATCCGAGCAGGAGGTCCGGGAAGCATCCATGCGCCTCAGAGAGGCGATTCGGGCCGCGAAAGTGGGTCTTTGGGAGTGGGACCTGGCCACGAACCGGGTACGGTTTTCACGTGAATGGAAAGAGCAGATCGGCCATGAAGAAGACGAGATAAGCGACAGCTTCGACGAGTGGCGGAGCCGTGTACATCCCGATGATGTGGAGTCGACGGTGGCGTACGTTGAAAAGGCGATTGCCGACAAGGCATCCACCTATGGCATCGAGTTTCGCTTCCGGCACAAGGACGGATCGTATCGCTGGATTCTCACTCAAGGCTCCGTGCTGCGAGCCGAATCAGGCCGGGCAGTGAGAGTTCTTGGTTCGCATATCGACGTAACCGATCAGAAAGCGCGTGAAGAGCGTCTTTCGCTGCTCGGGCGAATGGTCGATCTGGCGCCGGTATCCATTACCATTCACGATACCGACGGACGATTTCTTTTCGCCAATACGGAGACCTTGGCCCTGCACGGATATGATCGCCTGGACGAATTCCTGGAAACCGGCCTCAGTGAGCTCGATATACCGGAGAGTCAGGCATTGCTGGCAGAACGAATGCGGCGAATCTTCGAAACGGGCGAGGCGCGATTCGAAGTTAAGCATTTCCGTAAAGATGGCTCGATCTTTCCCCTGGATGTTCTAGCCAAGCGCATCGAGTGGCAAGGTCGTCCCGCCATTTTGAGTATCGCCACAGACATAACTGAACGTCGCACTCTTTCGGTCCAGTTGGCGCACGCCCAGAAGATGGAATCCGTCGGCCGTCTGGCCGGCGGTGTGGCCCATGACTTTAACAACATGCTCAGCGTCATTCTTGGCCACACGGAGATGGTGCTGGAAAGCCTTGCGGTGGATAATCCTCTGCGCGCCAGCCTCGAAGAAGTCCGAAACGCCGCCATGCGTTCGGCCGACCTGACCCGTCAGCTTCTGGCCTTTGCCCGTAGGCAGACCATCGCCCCCAGAGTGCTGGATCTCAACGAAGCCATCAGCTCCATGCTCAGGATGCTAGAACGTTTGATCGGCGAGGATATTGATTTGCTCTGGAAACCCGGGGCGGGGCTGGGTCCGGTCCATATCGACCCGGGGCAGATTGATCAGC
>CAYSSK010000033.1:31106-34982 GCA_964433645.1 uncultured Desulfofustis sp. | reverse complement strand
CCGACCAGGAGCCGATTTTCATTGTTCGTTGTGACGCCCCGTCATGGGGGTTATAGTGAAATGATCGTTAACATTAATGCTGTCCCCGGCATCACCGAGGCCACCGCACGCTGTTGCCGGCACGACCGGTTGTCAACAAGACCGGCAGGCCGAATTACTACCAGACACACCCAGGAATAATCATGCAAGAAACTCGTCTTCGTTTTCCCCCCAGCCCGACCGGCTACCTGCACATCGGCGGCGCCCGAACCGCTCTGTACAACTGGCTCTATGCCAGAAAGACCGGCGGCAAGCTGATTCTGCGCATCGAAGACACCGACGTCGACCGCTCCACCAGGGAGTCGATCGACGGAATCATCGACGGGTTGACCTGGCTCGGCATCGACTGGGACGAAGGCCCTTATTTCCAGACGCAGTTCAGTGACGATCATCGCGCCGCGGCCGCCCGCCTGGTTGCCGCCGGAGCTGCCTACAAATGCTTCTGCACCAAGGAAGATCTCGAAGCAAAACGGGAAGCGGCGCTGGCCGCCAAAGGCGACGTCCGCTACGACGGCACCTGCCGGGCGCTGACCCAGGAAGAGTGTGGTGCCAAAGAGCGCGCCGGCCTGCCGTATGTGATCCGCTTCAAAACACCCCGCCGGGACACCACAATCGGCTACGACGACAAGGTGCTCGGCCGGATCGAGAGTACCTACCGGGAAATCGACGATTTCGTTGTCGTACGGTCCAACGGAGCGCCGCTCTATCTGCTGTGCAACGTGGTCGACGACATTCGTGATCGCATCACCCACGTGGTTCGAGGTCAGGACCACATGACCAACACCATCAAGCAATTGCTGCTCTACGAAGCACTGGGCGCGCCAATCCCGGTCTTCGCCCACATGCCGCTGACCCTCGACACCAAGAAAGCAAAGATCTCGAAACGGAGTCATGGCGAGATCGTGGCCGTCCAGTTCTACCGCGACCATGGCTTTATCCCGTGGGCTTTCAACAATTTTCTGGTACTGCTCGGCTGGTCGCCCGGTGACGATCGAGAGATCTTTTCCCGGGAAGAGCTCATCGAGGCCTTCAGCCTGGAACGGATCAACAGATCGGCGTCGATCTTCAACTATCGTAAAGGCGACCCCAAGTTTTTCACCGATCCGAAAGCGATCGCCATCAACGAGCACTACCTGCGCACCATACCCATCGATGAACTGGCGCCGCTCGTCAAGGAGGAGCTCCTCGCCGCCGGCCTCTGGGACGACGCCTACGACTCCGACCGCCGCTCGTGGTTCCTGGCCACGATCGAGTTGATCCGCAGCCGTTTCCATACGCTCAAGGACTTCAGCTCCGTCGGCAGAGCCTACTTCAGCGACGATTTCCAGATCGATGCCAAGGCTTTTCGCAAAAACCTGGCCGCCACCCCGGAGCTGCAACGCTGGCTGGCCGAACTGGCCCGGGAATACCGGGCAGTGCCGGATTTCTCGCTATCCGAAACCGAGCGGTTGGCCCGGGCTGCCGCGGAGCGAGCCGGCGTCAAGCCGGGCATCATCATCAACGCGATGCGCACCGTGCTCACCGGTCAGTTGGCGGGACCGTCGATGTTCGATATTCTCCTCGCCCTCGGCCGTGATACCGTCGTCAAACGATTACTGGCGACCCCGGATCTCTACCGTTCCTTTCAGCCCCAGCAGCCCTGACCCGATGAACAACGACACCCCAAGCGAGCGCAGCAGACCCCTTGATTTCATCCGGCAGATCGTCGCCGAAGATCAGAAAAGCGGCAAACACCCGCAACCGGTCACCCGCTTCCCTCCGGAACCCAACGGTTTTCTGCATATCGGCCATGCCAAGTCGATCTGTCTCAATTTCGGCATCAGCACCGAGTTCGGCGGCCGGTGCCACCTGCGGTTCGACGACACCAACCCGATCAAGGAGGAGGCCGCTTATGTCGAATCAATTCAGCGCGATGTCCGCTGGCTCGGTTTCGACTGGCAGGAGCACCTCTATTACGCCTCGGACTATTTCGAACAGATCTACCAGTTTGCCGAGCGGTTGATCGAGCTCGGCAAGGCCTACGTCTGCGATCTCACCGGCGAGCAAATCCGCACCTATCGCGGCACCCTGACCGAACCGGGCCGGGAAAGCCCGTATCGCACCCGTTCCGTCGAGGAAAACCTGCGCCTGTTTCGGGAGATGCGGGCCGGTGTCTACGGTGACGGCGAGCGAGTCCTGCGCGCCAAAATCGACATGGCCTCACCGATCATCCTGATGCGCGATCCGGTCCTTTATCGAATCCTCAGGGTTCCGCACCACCGGACCGGCGATGCCTGGTGCATCTACCCGATGTACGATTTCACCCATTGCCTCTCCGACATGCTGGAGTCCATCACCCATTCGCTCTGCACGCTGGAGTTTCAGGACAACCGTCAGCTCTACGACTGGGTCCTGGATACCCTGCGGACACCGTGTCACCCGCGCCAGATCGAGTTCGCCCGGCTGAACCTGACCTATACGGTCATGAGCAAACGCAAACTCCTGCAACTGGTTACCGACGGTCATGTCGACGGCTGGGACGATCCGCGGATGCTCACCATCTCCGGCCTGCGCCGACGCGGCTATACGCCACGGGCCGTGCGGAACTTCTGCGCGCAGATCGGCATCGGCAAAAAAGAGAGCTGGATCGATATGGCCGTCCTGGAAAATGCGATCCGGGACGACCTTAACGAGTCCGCACCGCGAGCGATGGGGGTGCTCGACCCGGTCAAGGTGGTCATCGACAACTACCCGGACGACCTGGTCGAATACATCGAGGCGCGGAACCACCCGCAAAAGCCGGAACTCGGCAGCCGGAGTCTGCCGTTCAGCCGCGAGCTCTATATCGAGCGCGAGGATTTCCGCGAAAACCCGCCCGGCAAATTCTTCCGCCTCGCCCCCGGACGGGAGGTCCGGCTGCGCTACGCCTACTACATTACCTGCGTATCCTGCGAAAAAGATCCGCACACAGGCGAAATCACCGAAATCCACTGCACCTACGACCCGCGGACCAAAGGCGGCAGCTCGCCGGACGGCCGGAAGGTCAAGGGCACCATCCACTGGCTGTCGGCACCCCATGCCGTCCCCTGCAGCGTCAAGCTCTACGATCGCCTGTTTGGGGTCGAGCATCCCGATGGTGACAAGGATGTCGACTTCAAGGAGCACCTCAACCCGCATTCCCTGCAGACGCTGACCCGCTGCATGGTCGAGACGTCTCTTGCCGACCTCGCCCCGGGAAGCCAGGTGCAATTCGAGCGCCAGGGATATTTTTGCCGAGATCTCGACGCCACCACGCCCGATCGTCCGGTTTTCAACCGAATCGTTACCCTGCGCGATTCCTGGGCAAAGGTCAACAACTAGAAAACCGCTCTCGAAACATCATGCACATCGTCAATCTGCGCCAGCTGAAGAAAGACCAGTCCGGCATCATCGTTGCCGTCAAAGCCACCGGTATCCTCGGCCGGCGGATCAGGGAAATGGGTTTGGTCCCGGGCACCGAGATCACGGTCAAAGGTCGCGCCCCGCTCAACGATCCGGTCGCCCTGCGGGTCATGGACGGAACGCTGACCCTGCGCAACAACGAAGCGGACTTTATTACCGTTCAGGTCGATGCTCCGTAAGACCATTCCGGCGCCATCCCGCCGCCTCTCTCTGTCTGTTTCGGACCATGCCCTCTTGCGTGATCGCATCCCCGATGCGCGATATCGCTGACTTTTAGGAATTCCTCATTTTTTTTGCACTCATTGCGAAACGTGTTGACAGGGCTTAATGTTTGTTGTACCTAAAAGGCACGCGTTTACCGGCTGGAAACAGTCTGGCTCTACTGAAAGCGACGGACGACGGAAAAGGACATGGTCA
>CAYSSK010000033.1:22735-31006 GCA_964433645.1 uncultured Desulfofustis sp. | reverse complement strand
CTGGAAACAGTCTGGCTCTACTGAAAGCGACGGACGACGGAAAAGGACATGGTCAAAAAGTGGTTTGGACAGGGATGCGGTTTCGGGCGAAAAAAACACAACGGTCAATGCGGGCTGAAGACCTGCTCCGGGGTACCGCTGAGCGCCAAGCGTACCTGCGGCAGGACCAAAGTCTGCTCGATCACCGGCGATCGAAAGCATTGTGCCCGCCTGGCCGCCATGGGACTCTATCCCGGTAACGAGATCGAGTTGGTCAGCGCACCCAACGGAGAAAATTGTCTGGTCAGAGTGCATGGCGGAACGATTTCCATCGACCGCGACACGCTGGACCATATCGTGGTAACCGACTGACGGTTGCCCGTCTGTCACAATGATGCACGACACCGGCTGTGGCCGGTTTTTTCAGGTCCTTTTTATTAGGACGCCCTAACAAGCGACGAGGAATAATATGTGGCAAACAATCATCATCTGGCTCATCATCGCGCTCTGTGCCTTCTTCATCGGCCGGCGATTTTTTCGCCAATGGCGTTCCGCCCTGAGCGGCAAACCGGTTTCCTGCTGTCTCGACTCAGGCTGCAGCTGCTGTCCGTCGGTCCCGTCCTGCGCGGCCGAGCAAAAAGAAAAACAGACCGACACCGGGAGCTGACATGACCACCGTATCCATTCGTGACCTCGGCAGCGGCCAGCGTGCCGTCATTTCAGCCGTCCGGGCCCAGGGCCAACTCGGCAGGCGCATCAGAGACATGGGCCTGATCCCCGGCACCGTCATCACCGTCTGCGGCCGGGCGCCGCTCCAGGACCCGGTCGCCCTGAAAGTCGGCACCACCGTTCTTACGTTGCGCAACAGCGAAGCGGATCATATCATGGTGACGCCGGCCTGAGCGACATGCCGCCTCCGTTTCGACACTCATTTGTAACAATCTCACAACCGGACAACCCGTATGACCAAACCAGACCAGAACTACACCTTTGCCCTGGCCGGCAATCCCAATGCCGGCAAGACCACGCTGTTCAACCACTTGACCGGTGCCCGGCAGCACGTCGGCAACTATCCCGGCATCACCGTTGAGCGGAAAGAGGGTTATCTAACCGATAACGGGCGCGACATAACCATCGTCGATCTGCCCGGAACCTATTCTCTGACCGCCTATTCAGCTGAAGAATTAGTGGCTCGCGATTTCCTCGTCAACGAGAAACCGGAGGTCGTGATCAATATCGTCGATGCATCCAACCTGGAGCGTAATCTCTACCTGACCACGCAATTTCTCGAGCTTGGGGTGCCGTTGGTCATTGCGCTGAACATGGTCGATGTCGCCAAAACCAGAGGCATTACGGTACAGGCTGAAAAACTCGAAGAAATTCTCGGTGTTCCGGTGGTGCCGATCGTCGCCCGATCGGGTTTCGGAACCCGCGCCCTGCTCGATGCCGCCTGCCGCATCGCCGCCGGCGGGAACGCCTGGCAACCGCTGGAGATCTCTTACGGTGACGACCTCGACGCGACGATTATGCGCCTGGTGGACGTGATCGCCGCCGGCAATTTTCTGACATCCCGCTACCCGGCCCGTTTTACGGCGATCAAGTACCTGGAGAACGACGAACAGATTCTCGACCGCGGCCGAGAGGAATCACCGGCCATCGCCGCGGAACTCGAGGCCGATGTGGCGCGGGTATCGCACCACCTGCAGAAGACGCTCAATGTCTTTCCCGAGGCTATTATCGCCGATCACCGCTACGGCTACCTCAAGGCCGTTCTCCGCGATGGGGTCATTACCCATGCCTTCGATGTCGACCGCCTCTATACCTCTGACAAAATAGATAAAATTGTTACCAACCGGTTGCTCGGTCCACTGATCATGATCGGCATCCTGCTCGGTCTCTATCAGTTCACATTCTCCTGGAGCGAGCTGCCGGTGATCTGGATGGAATCATTTTTCGGCTGGCTGGGAGCAACGGTGGAAAGCCTGCTGGCCGAGGGGCCGCTGCGCTCGCTGCTGGTTTCCGGCATCATCGACGGGGTCGGCGGCGTTCTCGGCTTCGTTCCCCTGATCCTGTTCATGTTCTTCGGCATCGCGGTCCTTGAAGACTCGGGCTATCTGGCGCGGGTCGCCTACATGATGGACCGGGTCTTCCGCTCGTTCGGGCTGCACGGCTCGTCGGTCATGCCTTTTATCGTTTCCGGCGGCATTGCCGGCGGTTGTGCGGTTCCCGGCGTCATGGCCACCCGGACGCTGCGTTCACCAAAGGAGCGGATGGCGACCTTGCTCACCGTGCCGTTTATGAATTGCGGTGCCAAACTGCCGGTACTGGCGTTGCTGATCGGCGCCTTTTTCGCCGATCACAAGGCGATGATGATGTTTCTGTTTACCATGCTGGCCTGGCTGGTCGCCCTCTGCGCCGCGAAATTTCTCCGCCTGACCGTGCTGCGCGGTGAATCGACGCCCTTTGTCATGGAACTGCCGCCGTATCGGCTCCCGACCCTGCGCGGTTTACTCATCCATACCTGGGAACGGACCTGGCAGTACATCAAAAAGGCCGGTACGGTGATCCTGGCCATCTCCATCCTGCTCTGGGCGATGATGACCTATCCCGTTCTGCCCGCCGCCGACCAGCAGCGCTATGCCGAGCAGCGGAGGCAGGTCATGGCCGCGTCCCCGGAGGAGATAGCCGATGATCGGGCCGCTCTGCTGACGGCCATCGACCGTGAACAGGCCGCTCATGCCCTGCGCAATTCGGCGGCCGGCCGGATCGGCCGGACCCTGGAATCGCTGTCGCAGTTCGCCGGCTTCGACTGGCGCACCAACATTGCCCTGGTCGGCGGCTTTGCCGCCAAGGAAGTGATCGTATCGACGCTCGGCACCGCCTACTCCATGGGGGAAATCGACGTCGAGGAGAACACCTCCCTGAGCAAGCGCCTGCAGCGTTCGGAAGATTGGAACCGGGTCATCGCCGTGGCGGCGTTGGTCTTCATCATGTTCTACGCGCCCTGTTTCGTCACCGTGGCCTGTATCGCCAAGGAATCATCCTGGGGCTGGGCCGCTTTTTCGATGGGCTTCAACACCGTGTTCGCGTTCGGCCTGGCCGTTCTCGTCTATCAGCTCGGCACCTTTTTCGGGCTTGGCTGAACGCCATGAAACCGGTCAAGAGGCGCGGTGCGGCCCGGCGACCGCAGACGATGCACGGAGACGGTTTACCGGGCGCTGCCGCCCAGTTCGGGCAGCAGCGCAAAGATAAGCAGCAGCGCCAGCACGGCCAGCACCGCGGAAATCAGCCTGAGCATCCACGGCGGCCGGCGGCGCCGCTCCGGCCTGCCGCCCAGGTGCATGACGACCAGGCGCTGCAACTCCTCCGGTGATGGCGGCAGCGGCCGGTCCGGACCGTCGGCACGGGGGGCCGTCCGGTTGTCGTCGGTCGCTTGAGAAGCGGCCCGGCCCTGGTCATCTGTGCTGGTCGTCATCTTCCTCCTTGCTTGCCGCCCCCAGCCGCCGGTTCAGACCTCAATGACAACCCCGCCCCGGCGCGGGTCACCGGCACCGCAACAGCCGGGAACTACGGCATGCACGCCGCCGAAATAGACATCCTGCCGCGACCAGACCCTGATCGGCACCACCGCCGCAAGTCGCTGCAGAACCGGCTCGGCCAGTCCGGGTTCGATCTGGACCACGTCACCGTCCCAGTGCAGCCGAGGCGCGCAGACCGCGGCAGCGACCTGACGGCCGTCGGCAACTTCGCTGATGACCCGGATCAACGCCGTCCGGATCCGCTTCGAACCGCCGCTGCCGATCACCAGTTCCACCCGGCCATCCCGGCAGAGCAGTGACGGGGACATCATCGACAACACCCGCCGGCCGGGCGGGTCGGTGTGGAAGCCGCCGGGATGGAGGTCATCTTCACCCATCATATTGTTGAGCATGACGCCGCTGCCCGGTGCGAAATACCCGGAACCTTCGCCGTTGGAGCAGGTCATCGAAGCACAATTGCCCTGCCGGTCGGCAACGCTGATATGGGTGGTGCCCCGGGAAAACAGGACCGCTTCACCGTCCGGCTCCTGGTCACCGGCATTAAGCCCGCCGCCCTCCCGGAGCTGGTCGACGCGGCGCTGCACGTCGACCATCCGGGCCAATCGCTCTGCGTCGTCGTCGATATCCACACCACCGGCTGACTCCTGTTCGAGCAGCAGCAGCGAGCGGCCGATCAACGTGCCGCCCAGGGACGGCCGGCCGGCGGTCACCAATTCGTGGGAGCGGTACGGGAAACGCAGCGGCGCCCGTTCATGCACCCGGTATCGGGCCAGATCCTGCCGGGTCAGCAATCCGCCCTGCGCCGCCATATCGCTGTCGATCACCGCCGCCAGCTCGCCATGATAAAAATCCCGGCCGCCGTCGACGGCCACCCGTTCGAGAAACGCGGCGTAGCCGCGATTGACCAGACGCTCCCCGGCCTGCAGCAGCACGCCGTGCGGGGCATACAGGGCGCGCCCCTCGGAACTTCTGGTCATGATCGGTTCGAGCAGCGACAGAAAATGTGCCTGCTGCCGGTTGACGAGGTGCCCGAGAGCGGCCTGTTTTCCCGGCTCGACCAGTTCGGCAAGGCTCATGCGCCCGAGACGCTGCTGGATATGGACCAAACCTTGCAGTGTGCCCGGCACGGCGACGGCGCCGAGACCGACAATGAATTCCTGCGAAGAGTCGGAAAAATGAACGAAAACCGGAGTAAAATCGATAGGATCTCGCGGCAGTTGACACCCGGCGCCCGGAGTGTCGACAAAAAAATCGAAAAACAGATCCTGGCCGACTCGCTCGCTGTGGCCGACCAGCAGTCCGCCGCCGCCAAGGCTGGTCAAGGTCGGCTCGACCACCGCTGACACGAATCCGGCGGCGACGACCGCGTCAAAGGCGTTGCCGCCGGCCCGCAGGATCTCCGCCGCCGATTCGCTGACCAGAGGATGGCCCGAGGCGACGATCGCTTTCGGCTCGCACCTCATTTCCAAAACCCCTGGTGCATTTCGCGGATCACCTCTTTGAACTGCCGGGTCTGCCGATAGACCCGGCGCTGCAGATCGGCACCGGTGCCTCCGGAAATGATCGAGTCGAGATACTCGAGATAGGTAATCGCCTTGAGTTCCACGGCCACCTCGGTGATCGCTTTCTTGAGCAGCATTGCGGCCAGCCGGACATTCATCGCGTGGCTGCCGAGCAGCCCGGTTGGATCGATGAAGCGCCCCTCCAACCCGTAGCGAGCCGCCTGCCATTTGTTGGCCTGCAGCAGGCTGAGCTGCAGCGGCCGGTCCTCGCCGGCCCGGCCGGCCAGCCAGGCCGCCGTACTCTGGATCAGTGCGACGATGGCCAGGATGTCGTTGAAGCGGGTGGGCAGATCGCAGATTCTGATTTCCACGGTACCGAACTCGCCGTTCGGGCGAACGTCCCACCACAGATCATGAATCGTTTCGATGACGCCATGTCTTCTGAGATCTTCGAACTGAGTAGCGAAGGCCCGCCAATCGGGCAGATACTCGTAGATACCGGCCAGAGGCAGAACCTCAAAGAGCTTGGTCCGATATGACATCAGGCCGGTGTCTTTGCCTTGAAAAAAAGGCGACGACGTGGACAACGCGAGAAAGACCGGCAGAAATGCCTGAATAGCGTTGCAGACCCGGATAGCGGTGTCGCCGTCCACCATACCGACATGGACATGCAATCCCTGGGAAATAAAACGGCGACCGATGCTCTGCAGCTCCTGCATGATTCGCAGGTATCTGCTGTCGTCGGTCAGCTCTTGATCGGCCGCGCGGGCGAACGGGTGCAGACTTGCGGCATAGAGGAGACAACCGTGGTCTTCGGCAAGTTCCTCGGCCAGCGAGCAGGTCTGCAGCAGATCGTTTTCGACGCCCCGAACATCAGTACAGATCCCGGTCTTTATTTCCAGCATCGACTTGATTAATTCCAGCGCCAGGCGTGATCTGAGCAGCGTCGGGGCAAGGTTGAGCAATTGAGATCCGAACGGGACCAGCGAACAATCCGTGCGATCGATGATCTGAAACTCTATTTCGACACCGAGCGAGTACGGTTCGCTCCGGTGAAAGAAATGGGGGTCAGCGGCCATCTGTCCGATAATCTCCGGTGAGCGTCACTGCGTCTGACTGCAGCAGCCACCGCCAGGCAACGTGGGCCAGCCAGCGGGCACCGATCTCCAGGCAGCTTTCGTCAAAGGTGAAGGTATCACTGTGCGCCGGTCCCGAAACGACGGTCGGAGCCGCGCCAAAACGAACTAAACACCCCTCCACGCATTGCTGGTAGAAGGCAAAGTCTTCTCCTCCGAGGCTGGCCGGCCCCTGGGAAATCACCTTGTCAATACCGGCGGTCTCCCAGGCGGCGGCGCGGGCGATCTCGGTCGCCCGTGCCGCATTGATAACCGCCGGCAGACGGTCTTCGAAGAACAGTTCGGCGCCGACTGCATACATCGCTGCCAGGGCCCCGACGATACGCTGCAAACCATCGATGGTCCGTTTTCTGGTCGCCTCGTCGGTCGAACGGATGGTCCCTCTGAGCACGGCCTCGCCGGCGATAACATTATGGGTGGTGCCCGCCTGGAAACTGCCGATGGTGATCACTTCGGCCAGATTCGGGTCAACCTCCCGGGATATCAGGGTCTGGATGGCCATCACCAGGCCGGCGCCGGCGACCACCACATCGGCCGCCTCGTGCGGTCTGGCGGCGTGTCCGGCCCGACCGCGCAGCGTAATGGAAAACGGGTCGGCATAGGCGCAGATGAGCCCTGGATCGACGGTGATGTGGCCGGTCCGGTAATGGGTATCGATGTGACCGGCAAAAATCGCCCCGACCCCGTCCAAGACGCCGCTTTCTATCATCTGCAAAGCGCCGTTGCCCCGCTCTTCGGCCGGCTGGAAGATCAATCTGATCCGTCCGGGAAGCCAGGGCGCCCGCTGAAGCAGCGTCGCCGCGCCGAGAAGCATCGCGACATGACCGTCGTGACCGCAGGCGTGCATCCGGCCCGGATGATCGGAGGCAAACGGCAGGCCGGTATGTTCGATGATCGGCAGCGCATCAATGTCGGCCCGCAGAGCGACGGAGGGACCCGGTGAATCGGCGGGGCCGATTTCCGCAACAACCCCGGTACCACCGACGATCTGCCCGGCGATCCCGCGTTCCGCCAGTTTATGCCGGATAAAGGCGGCGGTCCGATGTTCCTCGTAACTCAATTCCGGATAGCGATGAAGATGCCGGCGAACGGCCAGCAGCCACTGGCGCAGCGCATCATCGACACACCAGTCCAGCCGGCGGCCGGTGGGATTGATGGTCGGCCTACTCAATTTTAATTGCTCCGATAACGTTGTCGCCTGCCGCAGCGCGGCCGGTACGCACGGGCCGTGGCTGAGCCTCGCCCGCGGGCGGTTGCCGGGAAGAATCAGCGCGCCCGGCCGCGGGTTCAGCCGGCGGGTCCGGTGCACCTTCGGGCGTGAACTGCCGCGCCGAAAGCTCCCCATCATCACCGGCGGCAACCGGGCGTTTTCCGAGGGGCTGCTTGAAAAAAGCGATAATGCCGTCATGCATCTCCAGCAGCGCAACCAACTCCCAGCCGCTCCGGCCGAACTCGTTCAACTCCTGCTCGATTTCCGTCTCGTCGAGAAAAACGCTGCCGAGCAGACCTTCTTTCTTCATTGCAAAATGAACCGTTTTATATCCCCAGCGCGTCATCACCATCCTGCCTGTACAAAGAAAAGAGACTATCTGAAAAAATCCCGGCCTCGGCGGGCGCCCCGCCGAGGCTACATGCCGACGAACACATCTTGAACGAAGCGTCCCCGGTATTCGCGGCCGTCCGGCTGCTGCAAATATCCCTCTCCGTGCCTGCGGCCCGCGGCGAATTCCCCTTCATAGACGCTGCCGTCGGGTGATCGCAGCATGCCGCTGCCATGCGGCAGATCATCCTTGAACCGCCCCTGGTAAACGGAGCCGTCGCGGTAGACGAGGGTCCCCTGGCCGTTGAAACTGCCGTGCCGAAAGTCACCGGTATACCTGCTGCCGTCGGCGAACACATATTCCCCGCTGCCGTGAAAGACGTCAGCCGTGAATTCGCCTTCATAGCGGGTCCCGTCCGGATAGCTGAATCGTCCTTCCCCCTCTCGCCGCCCTTCCGCAAAACTGCCGTGATACCGGCGACCGCCGGTTGAGACGAAGATTCCTTCACCGGAAAAGAGGCCTCGCTGCCAACCTCCTTCGTACCAATCACCATGAGCATACTCGATCCGTCCGC
>CAYSSK010000033.1:0-22635 GCA_964433645.1 uncultured Desulfofustis sp. | reverse complement strand
GTACCGTCGGCCTTGCGCAGCGTTCCCTTGCCGTTATAAAGGTCGCCGACGAATTCCCCTTCGTAGCGATCACCATTGGCCAGTTCGAGAACGCCGCTGCCGTTTCTGATATCGCCAACCACCTCGCCGCGGTAGACGGCCCCGTCGGGATAAGAGCGAACGCCGACGCCGTCCGGCCTGCCGTCATGGAATACACCTTCATACCAGCCGCCGTCGGGATAGACGAGTCGCCCTTCCCCCTCGATCATATTGTTGCGGAAATCGCCTTTGTACTCCCTGCCGTCGGAAGCGAACAGCACGCCTTTACCATGGTACCGGCCACTGCTGAACTCACCGCGATACTGCATACCCTCCGGGGTCTTCAAAACTCCTTGGCCATGGATACTACCATGTTTGAACGTCCCCTCGTAGAACCGCCCGTCCTTTCCCTCCAGCACCCCCTGGCCATGGGGCTCACCGGCATGGAAGGCGCCTCGATAGACGAGGCCGTCGGGATAGCTCAGAGTGCCGGTACCGTCGAGCAAACCATTGCGAAAGCCGCCTTCATAGCGCCGACCGTCGGCGCTCTCGTATACCCCGGTACCATCGCGGCAATCGCCGCTGACACAGCCGGCAGCCTGGAGCAAACCGGGACCAGTCGCCGCCAGCAACAGCGACAGCAGACCGGCACGCAGCGTGTTTTTCATCACCGACATATCCCCTTTGTCGTTTTGATCTTCGATATTTCCGCTCTTCCGGCACACCACCGGACCGGCAGGTGCGGGAAAATACCTGGCGCCCCTGAAATTACGCGGCAACCGCACGCTTTCTGCGAAGTCGATCGAGCATCCGCGCCAGGACAAAGATGACCAGCAGGGAGAATAACAACCGCCCCCAGAAGACCCCTCCCAGTTTCCCGCCGATCGCCAGCATCAGCAGGGTGTCCTCGACCACCCCATGGCTCAGCGACATCAGGGCCAGGGAATTGAAGATTTCCCGGGAATCCATGCTGCCCATCGTGGTCTCCCGGATAATCAGCGCCCCGCCGTAGGCAATGCCCATGGTCATGCCGACCACGGTCACCGGCGCGGCCCGATGGCTCATGCCGAACAGGGGCAGTACCGGTTTGAGCAGCCACTCGAGCAGGGCCAGCAGTCCGACCTGTCTCATCAGTCGCATGGCGACCAGTATACAGAAAATAATCGCGATAATCAGTCCCAGATTGAACAATTGCGACGTCGCCCAGGTCGTCAGGGTTTTTTCACCGGTCTCGGCCTGAAAAAAAATCCGCGCCGGTTCCTGCCAGATGCCGAAAGTGGTGCACAGGTGATAAAGAATCACCCCGTAGACCAAGGCCCCGAGCAGGCGAATCACACCCATCGGCAGCAGACCGGCACCGGCCCGTTTGGTGATGCTCATCTCGACCGGCAGCGAATGGGCGATCAGCATCACCGAGCAGAGCACCGTCACCTGGGCACTGGTCAGCTCGAGTCCCGGGGCCAGTGCCGCATAAACGCCGATAGCGGCATAAAGAGTGGTCATGATTCCGGTAGCCCAGACCAGCCCGAGGGCGCCGGGCAGTCCCATCAGTTCCATGACCGGCTCCAGGGCCATGCTGATATAGACGATCAAGCCCAGTTCCTCGAGAATTTTCGTGGCAACGACCGCCGGAACGGTAATTTTCAGCAACTCGCCGCTGGTCGACGCCGTATCGCGGACAAGTTCCTTGAGCACGGCAACGATCTTGGTCGGCAACGGGTGATGAGGCATGGAATATGAATCGCCGTGTCTAGTACCCGGGAGTATCCTGGTCGTCCCGACCGGGGGTCCGGCTTATTTTTTCTCGAAACAACTGACAAGGCAGGCCGGAGGTGGAGAAAACCACCAGTGCCGGATTATGCCTGCTCTTGAACCCCATGGCGCGACACCCGTATGGGCGGGACGGATCATAGGTTATGAAATAGTATCGACAGCGCCGGCACGCCGGCTGTGCCGGCGGTTTCTGCTGACGGGGCGCCATGGCGGCTCGCTCCTAACCGGCAATAGGTACGATGGCGGGCCGCTGACAACCGGTTCCGGTGGTGTTCCGACGCCGGCAGATAGCGGGGTCGTTCATCATCCGGTTACCGATACATCCGTCATATCGACGAATCACCGGAAACATCGCGTTTGGGATACTCAAAAAACGAAACCCTGCCGCAGCCTGCAGCCAGATCGCGCCAGCCGCCTGATTCAATAGCTATCGAGACGACCGCGCAGGTCGGTATTGAACCGAGGTCCTCGCCGGTCAACCAGCGGGCTGCCTGGCTGACGGCCTCATTATGGCCGACCAGCGCCAGTGACCGAACCGCCTCGTCGACACCGTGCACCACGGCCAGCACAGCCTCGGCCTGAAAGGTATACAAGGCATCAACCAATACGATCTGGGTTTTCGGGTAACCGATTTCGGCACCAATGGCGGCCGCTGTCTTCCTGGCCCGCTTCGCCGGGCTGGTAAGAAACAGCTCCGGCATCATCCCCGCTGTTGCCAGCCGCCCGCCGATCAGCGGCGCATCCCGCTTGCCGCGGCTATTGAGCGGTCGATCGAAATCGTTCAGAGAGGGGTCCGACCAACTCGACTTGGCATGTCTGATCAGATACAGTTGTTTCATGTCTCCAGTTTTTTCTGCTTTATTTCCTGCCACAGCAGTTCATAGGCCCGGAGCGCGGGGGACTGCTGGCCGCCGGCGCCGACCGGTTGTCGATAAAGCCCCATTTTCTCGATTTCCGCCATGAACAAAATCACCGTTTTCAAGAAAATCGGATAGGCGCCGTATTTTTCCATGACCTGCTGGTGCATCAATTTTCGCCGTTCGACCATGGAAAAAAAAGAGATCACCTTGCGCCGATCACAATCTATTTTTTTCAATAACTTGATCAATTGTTCAAGGGCCAGCAGGGAAAGCGTTGTCGGGATCACCGGCGTGATCACGCAATCAGCCGAGGTGACGATGGTCTCGGAAAGAAAGGTCAGGTTCGGCGGACAGTCGAGAATGGCATAGTCGTACTCCGTGGCCAACGGTTGCAGCAGGTTGCCGAGAATCTGCCGCTTTTTCGCCTGCTTTTCGTCACGCAGGGCAAGATCGAGATTGCGGAAGGAAAAATGGGCCGGCAACAGGTCGAGACCTGCAAAGTCGGTGGCGCGGATATAGTGTTCGAATTTTCCTTTGAGCAGTCGATCCCGGTTGAAAGACTTTTTCGGCCTGATCCGATAATAGAAAGAAGCGGCTCCCTGGGGGTCGAGATCGCAGAGCAGGACGCGCTGCCCGCTCCGGCTGGCGACAAAGGCCAGGTTGACCGCGGTTGCCGTTTTACCGACCCCGCCCTTGCTGCTGTAAACGGCAACGATCTTCATTGCCGCCCCGCCGGCACCACCGATCGCTGGTCGCTGCCGAGCAGCGAGGTGAGCAGCTCCTGGTTGGGTGACGAAGAAAAGGCGGCAAAAGTCGCGGCGAACTGATCCCGCAAGGCGACTCGCTTCTTGGCCTGCACGGTCAGCAGCCCGCCAAGCGCTGCCGCCTGCCGCAGCACCCGCTGATCGTCGGTGCCGAGTTCGTCGAGCCGGGCCCCGAGCATCTCTTCCTGGACACTGAGATCATTGAAATCACCGAGATTATCCTGCAACTTCTTCAGCTGCTTGACGAATTGCTCGAGATATTTCTCGTCATACAGACTCCGAAAAAACTCGAGCAAATAGCGTAATTTTTTGCCTTGGATCCGCAGGTTGTGGATTTCGCTGTCCGGGCTGTCATCGGTTATCGCGCTGCCATCGCGGAGAAAGGCGTTAAATCGCTTGCCGATGGTTTTATCGGCCAGCGCCCGGCAGGATTTTCGGCTCGACTCGCCAAACAGCGGTGAATCGTCGGCGGTGAGAAACGTCAGCCAGTCGCTGAGCAGTGCGGCAGAGCGCTTTGACGACAGATGCCGGCGCAGGAGCTTCAGTTCGCGCCGCCGGCGCTCCTCGAGTTCGGCAAAAAAGCAGTCCAGGCCGGGACGCAGCCGGGACGGCAGCATGGCCAGATATGCCTCTTTCTGCAGAAGATAAACATCGATATCGCGAAGCTTCCCGGTAACCCCGCCCAACCATTTGAATTCGCGACGGAAGTGCGCTCCCTCAGGGGTCGGAATCTGTTTCTTGAGCAGGCTGAGCAACGATCTGGTCCGGCGGATGGCGATGCGGAAATCGTGCAAGAACTCCGTATCGATATCGTCATATACCCCGGGCCGGTTGGTGTCGATATCCCTGAGCAGATGGCGGCAGATCAGCGCAATCGCGGTACCGATGTCGCAGTCCCGGGGCAGTTCGACCCGAAACTTGTCACCGTAGTCCAGAGGCGCCCGCGCAGCGCCGGCAAAGGCACGCTGCGCCAGCCAGCTGTCGGAATCGAGAGCTCTCAGACCATAGGCGGTACAGAGGCGGGACACCGTGTCGAAAGCTCCCTGATACCCGCGCAATTCACTGATCGTCAGCACCTCGGGCGGATTTTCGGGGGCGGGTTCGCCAACCGGCGAGTCGGCTCTGATCGCCAAACGAGCCACCGTCTTTTCATCCTCGTTGAGCAGCCGGAATTGCCGCTTGTCGGTCAGCAGCACGGCCATCGGCAACAGGGCCCGGATATCGATGATCCCCCTGAGTGTTTCCCTGGCCTCCGAGGGAGCCATGTCCCACCAGAATTTCTGCCCCGGTGCCACGCCGTCGAGCACCCCGTGGAGCGTGCCGTCGAAAGTCGTCAGCAACAGGCATCGCTCGACTCCGACACAGAGCATCTGTTTTCGGTAAAGGCGCCAGTCAAAGGTGTCGTAAAAGGTTTCGGTGCCGCCCCGAGAAGAGTCCTCTTCGACGACAAAATGTTCCTGCAGCTGCTCGAGCAACGGCTCTGTCGGCAGAGCCGGTTGAAAAACCAGGGCGAGCTGGCGAAGACGCTCCATCTCAGGTCCTGTAATCGGCGTTGATCTTGACGTAATCGATGGAAAAATCGCAGGTGAGCACCTCTTCACAGCCGCTGCCGTCCTTGAGATCGATACAGACCGTGAATGTGCTGCCGCGCAACACCTCGGTGGCCGCCCGCTCAGCGTCCGGGCCAAGAGCGACGCCGTTGCGAACGAGCACCACCTCGCCGAAAGCGATATCGACATGATCCGGGTTGAAACGGACGCCGGACCGCCCCATGGCGGCGATGATCCGGCCCCAATTGGCGTCCTCGCCGAAAAATGCGGTCTTAACCAGGCTCGACGTGGCTATGGTCCTGGCGATGATTTCCGCTTCGCGGTTTTCCTTGGCCCCGCAGACCCTGATGATGACGCATTTGGTTGCCCCTTCGGCGTCCTGGACTACTTTCATGGCCAGCTCTTTCAACATCGAGTCGAGCACGTTTTGAAAAATCGTGTAATCGTCGCGGGTGACATCGTCGATCCAGTCATTGCCGGCAGCGCCGTTGGCCATGACCAGCACCATATCGTTGGTACTGGTATCCCCGTCGATGGTTATCCGGTTGAAACTCTCGGCGACCCCGCTCTTGAGGGCCTGGTTCAGCTCGAAATAGCTGATCCGCGCATCGGTCACGATAAAGCAGAGCAGCGTCGCCATATTGGGCATGATCATCCCGGCTCCTTTGGCCATGCCCATGAATCCGATCTCCTTGCCGCCGATCACCTCGCTTCGATAAACCGTTTTGGGCACCGTATCGGTGGTCATGATCGCCTGGGCCACGTTCTCGAAGTTATCCGGCCCCAAGCCGCTGACGAGCGGTTTCATGTGGGCCTGAAATGCCGGCAGGTTCAGCGGCATGCCGATAACACCGGTGGACGAGAGCAGCACCATCTCTTCGTCGATCCCCAATTCTTCCGCGGCCAATCGTCCCGAGGCCAGCGCGTCGTTCGTGCCGTTTCGACCGGTGCAGGCATTGGCGCAGCCGCTGTTGACCAGAATGGCCCGGGAACGACCCTGCCGCAGCCGCTCGATGTCAATGAGGACCGGCGCCGCTTTCACCTGATTGGTCGTGAACACCCCGGCGGTAACCGCCGGCTCTTCGCTGTAGATCAAGCCGAGGTCGAGCCGATCGGGATATTTGATCCCGGCGGCCACCGCCGAAAAAGAAAAACCTTTTATAATCATGATAAAATCCGGTATGGTTCTAGACGATCGCTTCCTGTCAAACGCCGCCGGATCCTCCCGTCACGGCTCACGCCGGGACGCCATCCGACCGGGTTTCGTGAGAGGCTGAGCGCCGATTCGCCACATGACACCGGCTGACCCGTTCGTCCCGGGGTGAATGAGTCAGGCCCACTCTTTCTAGCTGAAATGTACCTCATCCATCGTTTCGTGCAACGATAGATTCCATGGGAGCCGAAGAATACAACGAACTGCCGACGATCCTGCCGACACTGATCCTGCTGGCCGACCTGACCATCAGAATCGGTTTGTCGTTCCGGGTGATCATGCGCAAACGTCCCCACGGCGTTACCATCGCGTGGCTGATCATCATCCTGCTCATCCCGCTCCTCGGGGCGTTTCTCTATCTGCTGGTCGGTGAAAACCGCATCTCCGACAAGCGAATCGCCCGGACCAGAGCCAACCAGGACCATTACCAGCGCTGGCTCAACAGCCTGCGTGGACGAGCCCCGATCAACTGGCAGGACATGGCCGATACCTGCCTGCCGTTGCACCGTCAGGCCGAAACCCTGATCGGCATTCCGGCGATGACCGGCAATTCCCTGCAGATATTCGAGACGGCCGAAGAGACCATCGAGGCCATTATCGCCGATATCACCCGGGCCCGCTCGACCTGTCACCTGCAGTTCTACATCTGGCAGGAAGGCGGCAGAGTCGCCGCGGTCGAGGAAGCACTGCTGGAAGCGACCCGGCACGGCGTCATCTGCCGCATCCTCGTCGATTCCATCGGCAGCAGTGATTTTCTGAAAAGCAGCCGCTGCCGTGAACTTCGCGAGGCCGGCATCCGCATTCGCGAATCCCTGCCGGCCGGTCTGATCAAGACGCTGTTTGCCCGGATCGATATCCGCAATCATCGGAAACTCGTTGTCATCGACGGGGAAATCGCCTACAGCGGCAGCACCAACATGGTCGATCCCCGCTACTTCAAACAGGATTCCGGAGTCGGCCAGTGGATCGATGTCATGGTCAGGATTACCGGACCGGTGGTCGAAAGTCTGGCCGGCACCTTTATCAGCGATTGGATTCTTGAGGCCGACGACCAACAGCTCGATATCAGCGATCTGACTGCGGTAAAAGCCGCCTCGGGGAACCGAACCGATGTCCATCGCGTCAACCCGACCGGCACCACCGCGGTGCAACTGGTACCGTCCGGCCCCGGCCTGGTGCCCGATGCCATCCATTCCCTGCTGCTCACCACCATCTACTCGGCCCGTCGCGAGCTGGTGCTGACCACGCCCTACTTCGTGCCCGACGAGCCGTTGCTGACGGCGCTGAAATCGGCCGCGCAGCGGGGGGTCAACGTCGTCATCATCCTGCCGCAGCGCAACGATTCACGAATGGTACACTATGCCAGCCACGCCCATTTTTCGGAACTGACCGAATCAGGGGTCCAAATCGCCCTGTTCCACGGCGGCCTGCTGCACGCAAAGACGATCACCGTCGATCGGGAATTCGTCCTGTTAGGCTCGGTAAATCTCGATATGCGCAGTTTCTGGCTCAATTTCGAGGCGACCCTGTTCATTTACGACCGCGATTTCGCGGCCAAGATCCGCACCATCCAGGAGCACTACGAGCGGCTGTCGACCAAGATCGACCGCCGGGAGCTCGCGCAGCGACCGGTCATCAAGCGGTTCAAGGAAAACGTGGCCTTGCTGATCGGCCCGCTTCTGTAGCGCGATGAAAATCCTGCTCGTCTCCGACATCCACGGCAACTACCCGGCCCTCAAGGCGGTGGCCGATCATTTCACCGGCGTAACCTTCGACCTGATCATCAACGGCGGCGACACCCTCGTCTACGGCCCCTTTCCGAACGAAACCATCGACTGGCTCCGGGAAAAAAAGGCCCGGTCGATTCTCGGCAATACCGACCGGCTGGTCCTCGGCCTGCTTCAGGGCCGAAGTTTTGCCAAACCGTCCAAACCGGACAAGCGGATCATGTATGGCTGGACGGCCGCCGAGCTGAGTCCTGCCAACCGGGAATGGCTGGCCGGCCTGCCAGAAAAGGCGACTATCCGCTGCCCTGAGCTGACCGGGGGCGCCGGCCGGGATGATCGTCTCGGCGTCTTCCACGGCAGCCCGGCCGACCCGGATGAATTGCTCTTCGCTGCCACGCCCGATCGCCGTTTTGCCGAACTGGCCGCCGCCACCCCCTATCCGCTGATCACCATCGGCCACAGCCACAACCCGTTTCATAAAATCATCGGCGGCGTTCATTTCGTCAACCCCGGCAGCACCGGCCGCATGTTCGACGGCAACCCGGCCGCCGCCTGCGCGACCATCGAGCTGCTGCCGGCTACGATCCACGTGGAGTTGCACCGCATTGCCTATCCGGTGGAAACGGTCGTTGCCGAACTCCGGCGGTTGCGCCTGCCACCGATCTACCGGCAGATGTATCGCCTCGGCCGCAAGCTCAATTGAACCGCCGTTTTTTTCGTGGGTCTTTTTCTTTGCATTCCCCCTTCGATCCCTGCTATCTATAAAGCCGAGCTTACGTATATCCGGGCGCTCGCGACCAAAGAACATCACTTCTCAACCATGTTGGAGCAATCATGGCTAAAGACGACAAGAAAAACGACGACAACGGCAAGAAAGAGAAGGAAAAGAACGGCGACGAGGCCAAAAACGGTAAAGTCAAACTCCAGGAACTGACCGCGCTGAGCAATCTCGACGCCAAGCAGGAAGACGACCGCACCGCGGTCTGGGTCAAGACCTGGCACCTGGCCTACGAGATGGAGCTGCGCAAGCTCCAGGTCGAACTGATGAAGCTGCAGCAGACCATGAAAGAAAACGGAGCTCGGATCCTGCTGATCTTCGAAGGGCGGGATGCCGCCGGCAAGGGCGGCACCATCAAACGGTTCATCGCCCACCTCAATCCCCGCAATACCCGGGTCGTCGCGTTGGTGAAACCCAATGAGACGGAATCGACCCAATGGTATTTTCAACGATACATCAATCATCTGCCGGCCGCCGGCGAGATGGTCTTCTACGATCGCAGCTGGTACAACCGGGCCATGGTCGAACCGGTGATGGGGTTTTGCACCGACGAGCAGAACAAGCGCTTTCTCAAGGACGTGCCGCTGCTCGAGGAACTCATCGTCAAGGACGGCATCAAGCTGTTCAAATTCTATTTTTCCGTTTCCCGGGACATCCAGAATGAGCGGTTCGAGTCGCGAAAGAAGGATATTCTGAAGCAGTACAAGCTCTCGCCGGTGGACAACCTGGCCCAGGAATACTGGGACCAGTATTCACTGCGCAAGTTCCAGATGCTGCAGGAAACCAACCGCACCATCGCCCCGTGGACCATCGTCCGGTCGGACAACAAGAAACTGGCCCGGCTCAACTGCATGAAACACGTACTCGGTCAGCTCGATTACCAAGGAAAGATCTCGGCGGAAGAACTGCAAACCGACCCGGCCGTCATCATCTCGGGCATCGATGAACTGCGGCACATGGAAAAGCACCTGATGCAGCCGGACGAGCTCTACGGCTGAGTTTCTCTCAGCCCATCCGGCCGCAGCATTTCTTGTATTTCTTCCCCGACCCGCAGGGGCACGGGGCATTGCGGCCGATCTTGTCACCCTCCCGCTTGATCGTCTCACCGCCCTTCTGCTCATCGCCGGAGGGCCCCTTGTTGAGCCGCATCTCCTGCTCCTGCCGCCGGCGGCGCTGTTCCTCGAGCCGCTCGACCTCATCGGGCTGCACCAGACGAACGTGCATCAGCGTCTTGATGGTCTGCAGCTTGACGGTTTCGATCATCTCGCCGAACAGGTTGAAGGCTTCCTTCTTGTATTCGTTGAGCGGGTTTTTCTGACCGTACCCGCGCAGACCGATGCCCTCTTTGAGATGGTCCATGCTGAGCAGGTGCTCTTTCCAATGGCTGTCGACCACCTGCAGCAGGATCAGCCGTTCGATCTGCCGCTGGTTGTCGGCCCCGTTGGCCTCTTCCTGGGCCCGGCGAGCCTGCTCGGCGACCTCGGCGATCTTCTCGCGCAGCGTCTCGGTCTTGAATCCGCTGCGTTCCTCCTCGCTCCATTCCGGACGCCGGCCGAAGACCTCCAAGACCCGCTGGGTGCAATAGTCCCAATCCCAATCCTCGGCGGAGATTCGCTCCTGGGCGATTTCAGCGGTAATGGCGTCGACCACTTCATCGATCATGTCCTGCAGCACCTGCTGCAGGTTATCACCTTCAAGGACTTCACGACGCTGCCGGTAGATGATCTCGCGCTGCTTGTTCATCACGTCGTCGTATTCGAGCAGGTGCTTGCGGATGTCGAAGTGATGACCCTCGACCTTGCGCTGGGCATTTTCGATGGCCCGCGTGATCATCGGGTGCTCGATCGGCTCGTCCTCTTCCATCCCGAGTTTGTCCATGATCCCGGAAATCCTGCCCGAACCGAAAATCCGCAACAGATCGTCTTCCAGCGACAGGTAAAAGCGGGACGACCCCGGGTCGCCCTGGCGGCCGGATCGGCCGCGCAACTGGTTGTCGATTCGCCGGGATTCGTGCCGCGAGGTGCCGAGGATATGGAGTCCGCCGACCTCCCGGACCCCATCGCCGAGTTTGATATCGGTACCGCGTCCGGCCATGTTGGTGGCAATGGTCACCCGGCCGATTTGACCGGCCTGGGCGATGATTTCCGCTTCCCGCTCGTGATGCTTCGCGTTGAGGACCTCATGGGGGACCTTGGCCTTGGTCAGCATTCGCGAGATTTTCTCCGATACGTCGATGGAAATGGTCCCGACCAGAACCGGCTGCCCTTCGGTATGCTTTTCCTGGATCTCTTGGACCACCGCCCGGTATTTGGCCGTCTCGTTTTTATAGATGACATCGGCATAATCCTGGCGGATCATCTGCATGTGCGTCGGCAGCACGGCGACATCGAGATCGTAGATCTTCTTGAACTCCGGCGCCTCGGTATCGGCGGTACCGGTCATGCCGGCAAGCTTTTCATACATCCGGAAATAATTCTGAAAGGTGATCGAGGCGAGCGTCTGATTCTCCCGCTCGATCTTCACCCCCTCCTTGGCCTCCAGGGCCTGATGGAGCCCGTCGCTGTAACGGCGCCCTTCCATGGTCCGGCCGGTGAATTCGTCGACGATGACGACGTGGCCGTCCTTGACGATGTAATCGACATCGCGCTTGAACAGCACGTGCGCCTTGAGCGACTGGTTGAGATGATGCAGGTATTCGATATTGCGCGGGTCGTAGAGGTTTTCAAGCTGCAGCAGTTTTTCGCCAAGGGCGATCCCCTCCTCGTTGAGGGATACCTGGCGCCCCTTCTCATCTACGATATAATGCTCTTCGCGCCGGAAATGTTTCATGATCCGGTCGACGTTTTGATACAATTCCGTGGAGATATCGGCCGGTCCGGAAATTATGAGCGGGGTCCGGGCCTCGTCGATCAGGATCGAGTCGACTTCGTCGACGATGGCATAATGAAAGCCGCGCTGGCAGAATTCGGCCAGGTCGAACTTCATATTGTCGCGCAGATAATCGAAACCGAACTCGTTGTTCGTTCCGTAGGTCACGTCGGCACCATAGGCCTCGCGCCGCTCGGGGTCACGCATGTCGTGAACGATGCGGCCGACGTCCAGGCCGAGGAAGCGGTAGACCTGGCCCATCCATTCGGCATCGCGGGTGGCCAGGTAATCGTTGACGGTCACCACATGCACGCCTTTACCGTTCAGGCTGTTGAGATAGACCGCCAGCGTCGAGGTCAGCGTCTTGCCCTCACCGGTCTTCATCTCGGCGATACACCCCTGGTGCAGCACGATGCCGCCGAGGAGCTGGACATCGAAATGGCGCTCGCCGAGAATCCGGCGCGACGCCTCTCTGATGACCGCAAATGCCTCAGGCAGCAGATCGTCGAGCGGCTCGCCCTGACCGACCCGTTCCCGGAAGGCGATCGTTTTGGCCGCCAGCGCACCATCGTCTAGTTTTGTAACGGACGGTTCCAATTCGTTGATACGATTGACCAGCGGCTGCAGCTGTTTCAAAACCCGTTCGTTCTTGTTGCCAAATACTTTGGTTAGGATCGATCCAATCATCGTCTCAGATAGCTCGTTCGGAATAGTAAAGGCTTCCCTGAAAAAAAAATCGAATTCCCCTTCATCGGAGAGAAGGGGCGGAACCACCATGTTTCAAGGTCGCCGAAAGACATAAATCGGTATTACTTGTAACCATGATCGCCCATCCGAGCAACACGACCGTCACAAAATAGTGCTGCCTCCCTGCCGCCGCATCGGGGGGGCCTCAGGGGCCTCGTATACCAGGGCCTCTTCGTTGCAGTCGGGAAACATCGCACAATTGATGCAATCGCTCCAGATCTTGTGGGGCAACTCGCGCTTGTCGATATCCGTGAACCCCAGCTTGTGGAAGAACCCGGGCTGGTAGGTCAACGTGAAAATCCGGGTAATACCGAATTCGGCGGCCTCTTCCAGGCAGGTTCGCACCAGCCGGGAACCGAGTCCCTGCCCCTGAAACGGTTCGTTGACCGCAAGAGACCTGATCTCCGCGAGATTTTCCCAGGAGATATGCAGGGAACACACCCCGGAGATGGTACCGCCATTTTCGTCATGGACCACGAAATCACGCAGGTGATCGTAAAGGGAACTGATCGACCGCGGCAGCAGCAGCTTCTTGTCCGCATAATAGGTGAGCAGACCGTGGATCTGCCTGATATCCTCCATTCGTGCCTTGCGAATCATCATTCTCCTCACTGCCGCCGGATGCTCTCCGGGTCAGCGGTCTCTACCGGTTTACGGTTTGCTTTTTTTTCTGTCGTCAAACTCAAAGACCGGTGCTTCCTGCTTGATCGATCCGGTGTCGAAACCGGTGGCAACGGGGGCTTCCGGTTTGAGCAGCGATTGTCCCGTCCAGAGGCCGAAGAGAAACATCCACAGGAAGATACAAAAGCAGACGATGGCGATACCGCCGATACCACTGCGGGACACTTCGAATCTGATCTTCTTGCTGACGCGTTTTTTCCGTTCGGCCATCGTCGCTACATCGTTTCCGGTGCGGTCAATCCGACGATGTGCAAACCGTTGCGGAACACGGTCCGCAGAGCAACGACCAGGCCGAGTCGGGCCTGACTGAGGGCGGGATCATCGCCGATGACCCGGTGTTTGTTATAATAGCTGTGCAAACGTCCGGCAAGGTCCATCAGGTAAAAAATGACCCGGTGCGGCTCCAATTGCAGCGCCGCGCTCTCGACCAGGGCCGGGAAGGCCGCCATGGCCTTGAGCAGGGCGATCTCCTCGTCTTCACCCAGCAATGATGGGTCCACCTCGCTGCCGGCGACGACCGCCCCCCCTTTCTCCCCGGCCTGACGCAGGATGGAACAGAGCCGGGCGTGACCGTATTGCACGTAGTACACCGGATTTTCCTGACTTTGGCTGGCCGCCAGGTCGAGATCGAATTCGAGCTGACTGTCGGGTTTGCGCATCATGAAAAAGAAGCGGGCGGCATCGGCGCCCACTTCGTCGAGCAACTCGTCAACGGTGACAAAGGTCGCCTTGCGGGTCGACATCTTGACTTGCTTGCCGTCCCGCAGCAGGGTCACGAACTGATGCAGGACCACGGTCACCGTGTCGGCGTCATAGCCGAGCGCCGCGACGCCGGCCAGCACATCGGGAACCGTGGCGATATGATCGGAACCGAAAATATCGATCAGCCAGTCGAAATCGCGCCGGAACTTGTCCCGGTGATAGGCGATATCGGGCAGGCGATAGGTCGGTTCGCCGGTACTTTTGATGATCACCCGGTCCTTTTCCTGACCGAACCGGCTGGTGCGAAACCAGCTCGCCCCTTCCTCCTCGTAAACCAGCCCCTTGGCCTGCAATTCGGCCACCACTTCGTCGATGGCGCCGCTTTCGTAGAGCGAGCGCTCATTGAAATAGTTGTCGAAAACGATCCCCATCCGGGCCAGCGTTGCCGAGATATCCTTGAAAATCACCGCTTCCGCTTTGTGCTGGAACGGTTCGACCTCCACCACATCCTGCAAATCGGCGCCGGCCTCGGCCACCAGTTCCCGCGCGATATCGTAGATATATTCGCCCTGGTAGCCGTCCTCGGGAAAGCTGGCCGGCTCACCGAGCAGTTCGCGATAACGGGCTCGCACCGACTCGCCGAGCACCCGCATCTGCCGGCCGGCGTTGTTGTAGTAATATTCCCGGTAGACCCGGTGCCCGGTGGCTTCGAGCAGCCGGGCGATCGCATCGCCGAGGATCGCCTGCCGGCCGTGACCGACCGACAACGGCCCGGTCGGGTTGGCGCTGACGAACTCGACCAGCACCCGTCGATCATCGCCGATCCGGCTGCGTCCGAACCGTTCACCGGCCGCCTCGACGGTCGCAATAACCTGCTGCCAGACGGAGCGGCTGATGGTGATGTTGACAAAACCGGGCCCGGCAACGGCCACCGCGGCAATCAACTCCCGCTCTTGTTCGAGCAGGGCGGCAAAACGGGCGGCCAGCTGCCGTGGGTTGCGTTTCTCCAGGCCGGCGATAACCAAAGCGATATTGGTGGAAAAATCGCCCTGATTTTCATGCTTGGGTATCTCGACCGTATATCTGCCGGCCGCCTCGCCGGTCCACAGGCCCTGCTGCACCCCGTCGACGAAACAGCGGTCGACCATCTCTTTCAAGCGGCTTCTGATCATGATGATTGGTGATAGAATCGTTCGTTATTGTTGCCCAACGCGCAGAGGATCTCATAGCTGATCGTCTCGCACCAGCCGGCGATCTCGTCGGCGTCGATGGTCTGTTCCTGTTGCCGGCCGAGCAGCACCGCCTCGTCTCCGGCCCGGGCGGCGGGAATATCGGTTACATCGGCCATGCACAGATTCATGCAGATCCGCCCCCGGATCGGTGCCCGCCGGCCGCCGATCAACACCTCGGCACGGTTGGAGAGGCTGCGCGGATAGCCGTCGCTGTAGCCGACCGGCAGCACCGCCAGGCGCATATCCCGCGAGGCCCGGCAGGTATGGCCGTAACTGATGCCGCTGCCCGCCTTGACTTCGTTGATCTGCAGGATTGTCGTGGCACAGCTCAGCGCCGGACGCAGTGCCGGCTGACCGGCCTCCGGCCGGCCGGCAGGACCGTCCGGATAATACCCGTATAATGCTATTCCGGCACGCACCAATTCACCGTGCGTTGCCGGCAGATAAAGCGTGCCGGCGGAATTGCACAGGGAACGGACGAGGCCGGGCGATCGGGCGAACGGTGCGGTTGCCGCGGCAAAGGCTGCCGCCACCTCCGCGTTGCTGCTCGCGGCGGGATCATCGGCACACGGGTAATGGCTGATCACCCCGAGCACCTCGATCTCCGGCAATTCAACGCAATACCGCGCCAGTGCGGCCGCCATGTCCGGGTGGAAGCCGAGACGGGCCATGCCGCAGTCAAACTTCAGATAAACCCCGATTTTGCCACCGTGCCGCCGCGCCGCTTCGGCCAGACGGCGCAGATCGTCCCGGCTGAAGACCACCGGGGTCAGGCGATGGCTGAAATAATAATCGAGCTGTTCGGCCGCACAGCCGAGAAAAATAAAGATCTCGCCACGGCACCCGGACTCACGCAACTCGACGCCTTCACCAATCTCGGCCACCCCGAAATCCCGGCAGCCGGCGCCGGCGAAGGCGCCGGCTGCCGGCGCCAGGCCATGCCCGTAGGCATCGCTCTTGACCATGGCCAGCACCCGGACCGAATCGCCCACTCGGCCCGTCAGCAGACGATAGTTAGCCGCCAACGCGGTTTCATCGATAACGACCCGATTCCAAGACGATATCCCCATACCCTCTACGCTCCCGTGTGCCCCTGCCACAATGCCCGCCAGGCAAGCCTGCTGGAATAGATCAGGCCGCTGCCGATCGCGACACAGACCGTGCCGATCGACAGAATCCAGCCGCCGGCAACCTGCCTGATCACGATGCCGAAGGCAACCATGGCCAACACCAACAGCCAGGTCTTCCAGGAGTATACCGCACCGATGCAGGTATGATCGGCAAATTGTCCGATCCGCACGATAACCCGGCGAGCCGATCGGTCAAGGACGACGAAGGACTTGATGAGACCGAGCAGCGCGCCGGCTCCAATTAGCCACAGACCGTCACCGCTTTTCAACAGAATAATACCGCGAACCAGCAGAAACATTCCGGCCCCGCTCCACAACAATGCGGCCAACAACAGGTGCACCGACGGGGCCACGCCCGGTTTGAAACGACTGACGTCCCGAAACGCTTTTTTTTTCCCTGCCATAAACAGATAAGCCCATCCCCCCGCGGCGGGGAGATGGGCTCAAACCCGGATTCGCTCAAAAACCGTATCAGAGTTCCGTTACGGTAATGGCGCCTTCGGGGCAGACTTCAACACAGGTCTCACACCCCAGGCACTCATCGGCCTCGACAGGCTCGGCCTTACCGTCGACCATCTCGAAAACCTGAGCCGGACATGCCGCTACACATTCCTCGTCGCCACTGCACTTATCTTTGTCTACTACCACTTCAAACATTACACACCTCCTTGGAGAAATAAAATAAGCCAAGCATTCCAAATGCTTGGCCAGGCTCAAAACGATACTCTCAGAGCAAGCATTTTGTGTAATATCCAGATAATGTACGGTCATATTTTTGTCAAGAAAAAATACCAACCACAGCGTAACACACGCTCAACACCGGTCAACCCTTTGAAAAACGTCCTCAACTCTTCAAACTGCCCGGGCCAACCAGTCCTGTCTGGGCTCCTCGTCGAACTCTCGACGTCCCAAAATCGAAGATTAGTCTTTGCTCAAGATACGGATATTCAAGAAGAGTCTTAAATTGCAGGTTTGCTTAAATGGTTAAGGTTGCCGGTGATAGTGTCTCACGTCAAAGGGTAGTGCCCGGAAGAAGTAGAAAAGATAACTCATATCCATCTCGTTATTTTGATCCAAGAGCAAATCATTTTTTCATGTATTTTTTTTGGCAATCTTTCTCGTGCAAGTATTGTTTCCCGTCTTTGTCGAATGTACAGACATTACTCGTTTCACGAACCTCCGGAAAGATTGTCTCTTCCGTAGTTGATGGAAGTAGCACCTTGATTTTTCTCCGGTACTTACGACTTGCGTGTTGCTTATCCTGCTTTTCTGATTCGCTCGTCGTATATCCCGTGAAGGGATTTTTTTTCACTGATCGGCTCATTTTTTTTACCACACTACGCGCTATTTTGATTCAATCCAGTTTTCTAATCGCAAACCTTCGACTCTCTCAAATTCACGAACATTATTAGAAACCAAAATTAGGCCTTCACTTCTTGCATGAGCAGCGATATGTAAATCATTAACCCCTATAACAGTTCCTTTTTTCTCCAGATTTGTCCGTATATCTCCATAATGAGATGCAGCGGTATTTTCATATGGCAATACTTCTAGACGAGAAACAAAATCCTCAACCTTTCGCAGATTTTTTGTGATCATCGAGCTTTTTTCAACACCATGTAACAATTCAGCCAATGTTATTGAACTGATACACATTTGACCTGCGTGTGCATTAAAAACCTCTAGTATCTCCACTGGGCGGTGTTTAATCACATAAATAACAATGTTTGTGTCCAACATGTATTTCAACATCAGAAAGATTCCCTCTCTGATTGGTCTTGTGAAGCTCTTTCTGTCATGAAATCATCAGTGACACCATCTTCAGAAAGGAAAAAACTGTCCCACGTGTTTGTTAGCGGAGAAAGTATACGATCTTGACCGACAACACGCACAACCACCTTTTTAACATTTTCAGGGAAACGACTTTCCGCAGGAAGTCGTACCGCTTGTGTCCGGTTGTTCTTAAATACTGAGCCTAAATTCATGATCCACCTCCTGATATGATTAACAACGCTATATACAACATATATACATCATCAGTGTATATATGGCAATGGTATCATGATCAGGGTGGGCGTTGGCGGAGATAAACCGAAAAGCAACGGAATCATACGTTGCCTGCTCGATCTTTCGGCTGGAGAAAACTCCGGTAGCATAGCCATAAAACAATAAAGAGAGCAGGATCTCGCAGATGATACGCTTTGAATCATTTTCCCGCATAGCTTCGCGAAAAATCAATATTTATGTCGTAATATCAGTGTTATATGCTATTTTTCGCCAGGTGGGTTTAAATCCGACAGGCTGCTAGTGGTCATTTTACCCAACTTGGTCCGATCGCCGTCAACGGTTTTGATTCAGGAATAGTCTAAGGTTCCGAATTTCTTTCTCGGTTTACAATTGCCAATTGAAGTCTCTGGAAAGAGAACAAAATCAGAAAGGGGTAAATTCAAATTGCATTTTACCTCTATCATGTTATTCTAGAATCTAGAATCTAGAATCTAGAATCTAGAATCTAGAATGGAGAATGATTCATGTTGAAGCCACAGGACATTTTTGTGCTGCTTAAACTGGCTGTGATGGGCGCACGGCCATGGTCGTATTCAATTTTGGCTATGGAACTAGGAATGAGTTCTTCCCAGATTCATTCGGCGGTCAAGCGCGCCTTGGCCGCAAAGCTGGCCGTACGCCAGAGGGAGAAGATCGTGCCTAATTTCAGGAATCTTGAGGAATTTCTGATCCATGGACTTAAATATGTTTTTTGGGCTGAGCAGGGAGAAATGACCAGGGGGATGCCGACCGCCTACGCGGCCCCTCCGCTTGCGGAGTTATTGGTCAGCACTGCTGTTGAGCCTCCCCCGGTCTGGCCTGATCCGGACGGCGAGTTACGCGGGATTGCCTTTCAACCATTACATAAGCTGGCACCCCAGGCGGCGCGAAACGACAGAAATCTCTACGAGCTGCTAACCTTGGTGGACGCGGTTCGCAGCGGCCGAGCCAGAGAGAGAGAAATCGCCACGAAAAAATTGAGAATGCAACTGGAGCAGTATGCATCGGATAACAAACCCCAACCTTGAGATCTTGGAAGCAGCAGTCGAACTCCTTGACGAATTGGTCGACCAGCTGGTTTTCCTGGGTGGTTGCGCCACCGGTCTACTGCTCACAGATGTGGCCGCCCCGCCGATCCGTGCCACGCAAGATGTGGATGTCATCACCGAAGTAGCGACCATGGCAGAATATTATCAGTTGGTCGAACGGTTGCGAGCAAGTGGTTTTCAAGAAGATACTGGGGGTGGCCCTATTTGCCGCTGGAAATCGGGCGGCCTTCTCCTGGACGTCATGCCGACTAATCCACAGTTGCTTGGTTTCGGGAGTGTATGGTATCGGGTGGCCTTCGAGACGGCAACGCTCCAGACTCTGCCATCAGGAAAACGCATCTACATGATCACGGGTCCTTATTTTATGGCGTGCAAGCTGGCAGCCTTCAGAAGCCGTGGTGAAGGTGATTATCTGATGAGCCACGACATGGAGGATATTGTGGCGGTATTGGACGGAAGGCCTGAAGTGGTGGGAGAAATTGATCAGGCTCGAATCACACTGCGGCAGCACCTGGTCGGGGGCTTCCAAGAGCTTTTAGAAAACCATCGATTTCGTGAGGCCCTCTCAGGCCATCTTCCGCCGGATGGGGCGAGTCAATCCAGGATTCCGACCATTCTCTCACGCATAAAGCAAATAGCTGAATTGTAAAGAGCAAGTGTTCATGTGTAATTCATAACAGGATACATCTCAACTTTGAGTTGTGTTTTTCAAACGAAGATTACCAGGGAAAACGTCATTCTCCCTTAATCCTGGTCGAGCACCTCCCGAACCTTGCCTGACAACTCTTTCATTGAGAATGGTTTCTCAATGAAATGTATACCCTGGTCCAGCACCCCATGGTGGGCGATGACGTTGGCGGTATAGCCGGACATGAAAAGCCGTTTAAGATCCGGATAGTGGGAGAGCAGATTGCCGGCCAACTCCCGGCCATTCATCTCCGGCATGACCACATCGGTCATCAGCAGGTCGATCCGTCCCCGGTATTCAAGAGCCAGACGGATCGCCTCGCCGGGCGTGGCGGCAGCCACCACGGTATAGCCCAGCCTGGTCAGCATCATCGTGGTTATTTGCAGGATCGCCGCCTCGTCCTCCACCAGAAGGATGGTTTCGTGGCCGCGCTCCGCTTGCAAATTCAGCGCTTTTTCCGCAACACCGGCCGATCTTACCGCAAATACCGGCAAGTAGATCTTAAAGGTCGTTCCTCGGCCCGGCTCGCTATAGACGTTGATGAAACCGTTGTTCTGTTTGACCATGCCAAAAACTGAGGCCAGCCCCAGGCCGGTGCCCTCGCCCTGCTCCTTGGTGGTGAAAAAAGGTTCGAAAATCTGGCTCAGCGTCTTTTTGTCCATGCCGCAGCCGTCGTCGCTCACTTCGAGCAGGAGGTATTCTCCGGGCAGAAAACCAAGGTGGTCGGCGCAATAGGCCTCATCAAAGGTTTTTCCAGCTGTTTCTATGGTGATTTTGCCTTGTCCGGCGATGGCATCCCTGGCGTTGACACAAAGGTTGGCGAGGAGTTGGTCGATCTGGACGGGGTCGACCTTGATCGGTGGGAGATCATCGCCTGGGCACCAGAGCAGATCGATATCCTCGCCGATCAGCCGGCGGAGCATATTAAGCATCCCCGCCACAGTCTCGTTCAGGTCAATGACCTTGGGGGCGATGGTCTGTTTGCGGGCAAAGGCGAGCAATTGCTTAGTCAGGGCAGCCGACCGTTCTGCGGCATGTTGGATGGCCTGCAGGCTGGCACAGAGTGGTGCCGCAGGATCTAGATCTTCAAGGGCCATTTCGGTATGGCCGAAAATGACCCCAAGCATGTTGTTGAAGTCGTGGGCAACCCCGCCGGCAAGACGGCCGACCGATTCCATCTTCTGCGCCTGCTGGAGTTGGGCATGCAGTTGCTCCCGTTCGGTAATGTCGTGGTTGACCACTATAGCGCCCTGGATGTTTCCCAGGTCATCAAGGACCGGTGCAGTGTAGTTGAGAATGATTTTCTTTTTACCATCGAAACTGTCTATTTCCAGCAGCTCATCAACAATCGTGGCGCCCTCGCGAATGGTGTGGGCAAGGGCCCAGTCATCAGGGGCGATTTCCTTGCCGGAGGGCAGGCGACGAGCCTTGAAGACGCCGTATTCCTCCATCGGCACGGTCGGTTCGGCACCCCATATTTTCACCCCGGCTGGATTCCCTCGGAGGAGTTTGCCGTTTTTGTCGACAAACCATAAGCCTATCGGCAGCACATCAAATATTTTATTGAGCAGATATTCCCTGTTTTTAAGCGCATCTTCCGCTGCTTTCCTGTCGGTGATGTCGTTGTAGGTGATTACCACGCCATAATTCTCCAGAGGGAGCGGTGCGGCGGTCACGTTAATCCAGGTTATTTCCCCGCCATGTTTGACTATGCCCATTTCGGTATTTTCAACCAGACGGTTTTCCTGTAAAGCCCGCACGCTGGCCCATTCTGTTGCCGGCATGAGTGTTCCGTCTGGGCGAATGATCTGCCATTGTTCCCCATCAATCCGCCGTGTCTCATGTTCGTCTTTGGCTATGCCCAATAGCTCGGCGGCACGGGAATTACTTTCGACAATGTTGCCAGATGGGTCCGATACGGTGATTCCCAGGGGAAAGATGTTGAAGAGGAGGCGATACTTCTCCTCGCTCTCGCGTAGAGCTTCCTCTGCTTGCTTGCGCTCGGTGATGTCTTCAACAATACTGATGATGCCGGTAACCTCATTTTTTTCATTATGGGTATAATCCCAGTTTATCTTGGTATCTATTTCCCGGCCATCCTTGGTCCTGTCTCGATTGAAGTACACCGTTGGCGCAGGTTTATTGCTAATGATGGTTTGATAATATTCCCGGGCTTTTTTCCGATGGCTGTCATTTGCCATGAGATCCCAGATAAACATCCCGATGAGTTCATGCGGTCCATATCCCTGCATCTTATGATGAGCAGGGTTACTGTAAATTATTCTTCCCTCTAAATCGGTAAACTGAATACCAAAGGGCGCGGTATCCACCAAAGTTCTGTATTTTTCTTCACTTTGTCTGAGTGCTGTTTCCGTCTGCTTTCGTTCGTTTATGTCACGTCCCAGGACGCAATTATACCTCTGATTTCCGAACGATTGGTTATGAACCACAAGTTCCATGGGAATCAGATTTCCATTTTTGGTACGATGCACTGTTTCAAGCACCTTCGTTTCACAGTGTTTCATCTCCTCCCAATGAAGCGCCCATTGTTCCTGAGGGAAACAGGGATCGATATCCGCTACGGACATGGTCAGCAATTCTTCACGGGTGTATCCCAGTTTTTGGCAGGCCGCGGTATTGACGTCCGTGAAATATCCGGTATGGTCAACCCAGAAAACACCTTCGGACAGGTTCTCGATGGAAAATCGAACCCGCTGCAAGGCATCCTCAGCCTGCTTGCGCTCCGTGATGTCCAGCGACACCGAAAGCACCGCCGGTACGGGAGGACTACCATATTCAATCGGTTTAA
>CAYSSK010000032.1:0-34992 GCA_964433645.1 uncultured Desulfofustis sp. | reverse complement strand
CGATCATCGGGCCGCTGCGCGGGTATATCCAACTCTTCAGCGGCTACGGTGAAAGAATAATCTGTTGACTTTTATTGATCTTTATATCATTTATTGTCAATATCGAGCAATAATATTTCGTTAAATATATAATTCAGCAACAAAACAAGACAATGGATGAAACCGACCTGAAGATTCTCGACGCGCTCCAACACCACGCCAGGATAACCAACGTCGCCCTGGCCGAAGCGGTCAACCTCTCGCCGGCTCCCTGCCTCAGGCGGGTTCGAGACCTGGAAGAGCGGGGCGTGATCCGCAGCTACAACACCCTGCTCGATGCCGACCAGCTCGGCTGGCCGGTCAGCGTCTTCATAGAGATCCGCCTGGAGCGCCAGGTAGTCGAGGCTCTGAAGATTTTTGAAGAGCATATCAAACGATTTCCCGAAGTCATGGAGTGCTACCTGATGACCGGCGCATCCGACTACCTGCTCCGCGTCGTCGCCAAGGACCTCAAATCGTTGCAGGCCCTGATCACCGACAAACTAGCAAGCATCCCCAATATCGCCAACATCCAATCGAGCATCGCCCTCAAGCAGGTGAAATATAAGACCGCGCTACCGACCCTGACCTCCGGGGCTGGGGCCGGAACCTGAGCGCGCGCCGGCTGCCGAATCGAAGATCAGGCGCCGGCGACGGAAAGGGTCAATCGATGAACAGTGGTACGTGACGGAAACGCGTCACATCGAAGAGGCCCCGATCGGTGAGCTTGAGTTCCGGGATAACCGGCAGGGCCAGAAAGGACAAGGCCATGAACGGATCCCCGGGGACGGCGCCGATGGCCCGCGCGGCGGCGGTCAACTCCTCGATCCGTTGCCGTACCTGGTCAAGCGGCAGCACCGCCATCAGCCCGGCCAGCGGCAGCGCGAGTGAGGCGGCCAGCCGGCCGTCGGCAACCACCACCTGGCCGCCGCCGAGTGCAATGACCGCATCGATGGCCTGCCGCAGATCGCCGTCACTGGCGCCGACCGCGATGATATTGTGCGAATCGTGGGCGACGCTGGAGGCCAGCGCCCCGGTCTGCAGGCCGAATCCCGAGACGAACCCCGTGCCGACATTACCGGTGGCCCGGTGCCGTTCAACCACCACCAGTTTGAGCAAATCCCGCTCCGGATCGGCCACGGCCAGCCCGTCCCGACAGGTCAGCCGGGCCGTCCGCCGGCCGGTGACGACCTGTCCCGGCACCAGTTCGATCACCTGGCCGGTTGTGCCGGTCGCGGCAATCGTCAGGCCGAGGGAGTCGGTTTGCACCCGCATCGTCGACGGACACTCCATCACCGGAGGGATCGGGATGTCCGGATGCATCCGCCCGGATACGGCGACCAGCCGGCCGCCGCTGTAGACGCCCGCCGGGACGAAGGATTCCAGATCCGGCAGCACCAGCAGGTCGGCGCGCCGTCCCGGTGCGATCGCCCCGAGATGCGTCAGACCGAAATAGCGGGCCGGGTGGATGGTGGCCATGCGAATGGCGGTCAACGGATCGATGCCGCTCTCTACCGCCCGCCGCACCAGAAAGTTGATGTGCCCCTCGCGGCAGATATCGCCGGGGTGCCGATCATCGGTGCACCACATCAGAAACGGCTCGGTCCGCGGGGTGATGATCGGCAGCAAATCGGCCAGATTTTTGGCGCCGGTCCCTTCCCGGATCATGATGTGCATGCCCATGGCGATCTTTTCCCGGGCCTCCACCGCCGAGATGCACTCGTGATCGCTGGAGATGCCGGCCGCACAATAGGCGGCCAGATCCTTGCCGCTCAGGCCGGGGCAGTGGCCGTCCACCGGTTTGCGCCAATCATGGGCGGCCTCGATTTTGCCGAGCACGTCCCGGTCGCCGGCCAGCACCCCGGGAAAATTCATCATCTCGCCAAGAGACTTAATCCGCTCGTGGGACAGCAACGGGGCCAGCGCCGCGGCGTCGAGCACCGCACCGGCGGTTTCCATGGCAGTGGCCGGCACGCAGGACGGTAGCCCGTAATAGATGTTCATCGGTTGCGGCTCGGCCGCCGCCAGCATCGCGGCGATACCGTCGAGCCCGAGAACGTTGGCGATTTCGTGGGGATCGGCAACCACCGTCGTCGTACCGAGCGGCAGCACCGCCCGGACGAACTCCGAGACGGAGGTCATGGCACTTTCGATATGGACATGGCTATCGATAAAGCCCGGAACCAGGTACTGGTTGGCCAGCGACACGGTGTGATGAGCCGGGTAATCACCGATACCGACGACAAACCCGTCGGCAATGGCAAGCGAGCCGGTATCGATCGTGCCGGTGAAGACGTTGACGATTCGGGCATCGGTCAGCAGCAGGTCGGCAGGACGCTGCCCCCGGGCGGCGGTGATCAGATCAGCAATGGCCATGACAATAAATCCTTGCGCATACTTTTTTATATGAAATCGTCGGGTTTCATGCTTCGTTGTGACATCCGGTCAAGGGGGTATATGAAAATCGGTTCCCCCGAAGCTGGTCGGCTCTGAAGAAAGCCGCAACGCTCACTTCACCAGGCCCCACTTCTGCAGACGGCCGTAGGCGTATTGGGCAGCCTGGCCGCGTTGGCCGAGATTGAGATAGGCGGCATAGTGACGGGCGGCGCGCTGTTTATCGCCCATCCCTTCCGCGGCCACACCTTTGAGAAAGGCGATGCCGGCGTCGCCGGGCAGGGTCCGGTCGACATCGTCGAAGGCCTGGTAGGCGGCCGACGGCTCGCGCCGGCTCAGCGCCAGGATACCGGCCAGTTTATGACCCTGGGCCTCTTCCGGGTAGATCTGCCGGGCGGATTCGGCATAGCGCAGCGCCAGCTCTCCCTTGCCCTGGGCCTGGAGGCACTGGGCCAGGCGAATGGTGGCGGCATAATCCCGCGGGGTTTTGGTCAGCGCCGTGCGAAACTGGGTTTCCGCTTCCGGCAATTGTTTTTTGGCCATGGCCAGCTCGCCATTCTGGCAGGCCTCGATGGTCGGCTTGAGCCGGCGCAGGCCGGCGGTCCGGTCGAGAAACCGCTCCCGTTGCGGATCGGCGACCTCGCTGGCGGCGTAGACGGTTTCGGCCCGGTGCCGGGCGATATCCCGCCGCTCGCGGCTCATCGGGTGCGAAGAAAACATCGTCTCGAGCAGACCCGGCGCTTTTTTTTCCTGATCGACCAGTACCTGCTGCAGGGCGACCATCGCGCCGGCCGGATAGCCGGCCCGTACCAGGTAATCTTGCCCAAGCTCGTCGGCCTCCCGCTCGTTATCTCTCGAATAGCCGGCCAGCAGCGCGCTGGCGCCGATCTGACTACCCATGCCGAGCAAGGCGCCCCACTGCGAATCGCGCACGGCGACGTTGAGCCCGACCACCGCCACCTGCGCCAGCAACGCCTGGCCCTGCCGCTGTGCGGCATGACGGGCGTTGACATGGCCTGTTTCATGACCGAGCAGCGCCGCCAATTCCGCCTCGTTGTCCAGTTCGGCAACGATGCCGCGGGTCACCCCCATCGCCCCGCCGGGAAAGGTGTAGGCGTTAACGTAATTGGCATTGAGCACCCGGTAGGAATAAGGCATGTCCGGCCGGTGACTCACCCGGCTGACGCGCCGGCCGACCTCGGACACATAATCGTTCAGCCGGCCGTCCTGAACCGCCCCGAGATCCTGGGAAAACTGGTGCGGCGAGACCCGGGCGTCGACGGCCCGTTCCTGGGCCTCGGTCATGCCGACCAGGATGCTCTCCCCGGTTACCGGCGACGTGGCGCAGCCTTGCATGCTGATCGTCCCCGGACACAGCGTCCCGACACCGATCAACCAGAGCGCCTGGCGGCGGCTGATACGATTGCGCTGCAGGCAGCGCGCCAGATCGAGGCGAAAATCGTCAAAAGATCGAGTGGTCATGGTCGGATCCTCTCTGCTGGCCGGTCATTTGGTCGCCGGCTTCTCGTACGATTGCGGACCATTCTGGTAGCCCACCGCCTTCAGCCACCAGGAAGGATAAAAGACCGGCTGGCCGATCGCTTCGCCGGTATTGATGTAGCCGTCGTTATAGGTGATGTAGAGGTGTTCGGCCAGCTGCCACCAGGCGGCCAGCAGTTCATCGGCAAGGGAGGTGATGTACCCGGTCAGCAGACGCCGGGCTCCCTGCTCGTCTTTATCGTTCCACAAGGCCAGGGATCTGGCCTCCACCTCCTGCTGGCCGCCGAAGCTTCGGGCCTCGAAACGGCCCTGCTCGACCCTGATATCCTTGATCATGTAGGAATACTTAAGCATCGCATAGTTGGCGACATAATTGAACGCCGTCCACATGCTGCCTCGATCGACACGCAGCACATCGGCCACCTCCAGCGAACGCGGCAGGCCCAGCCCTCCTCCGGATCGGCAACCAGCAGCGTTTCACCGGTGCCGTAATAGCCATAGGTATCGATCAGCACGCCCATCACCTCAATGGCCTCGCGGGCGGTTGTGCTGCGCTCCAGGGCCACGCGCGAGAGTTCGGCGGAGTAGAAGATCCGCTTGCCCGGCTCCGGCAGCGGATGGACTTTGGCTTTGTTCGTGCATTCATCGATGGACACCTGGTGCTCGTTCATGATCCCGTAGTTGCCGTCGATATAGGCAAAGGTGTGAGGCACCTGCGGAATAAAGCCGATCGGGACACTGGCCGGCTCATCGGGGTTCCGGTAACCGGGGCCCCGGCTGTCGGTGACCAGCCGGTGGGTCTGGCTGCCGCCCCACTCGGGCAGATAGCCCATGGCGGCGCTTTCATAAAAGACCGGGCGAAGCGCCCTTTCCGGGTGGTCCATGGCCGGCACGAAGACCACTCGGGGATCGCCGAGACCGTCATCGGTGTGGGACACCATGACCGAGCCGTCGGCCGAGGCGTCCTTGCCGGTCAGCGTGGTTGTGCAATTAAAGGCGGGCGTGGCCAGGGCAAGGGTCACAATCACCGCGGCCGGAAAAATGAGCTGTTTCATGATCACTGCTCCTGTCAGCAGTCGCAGCCGGCCAGAACGAGAGGAACGCGGTGGTCGGCCCCGTCATGATGACGACGGGAAAAGCGTTTGCCCGTCGGTTACGCGAGATATCCTGAAAGAATAGCGTTTTCCGGCCGATTCGGCAAGGGATCCCGTCCCGCCGGGATAACGCCGGGATCACCAATCACCCACGATTACGCTGGACGAAACCGCTGACCGTCTTGAAAAAATGGCTTTTCCAGTCAATTTTTTCTTGCAGCACGGCGGTTGAAAGGAGTAGCACTGCAGGCAGGAGTCGGTCCACTCAGGTCACCCAACGAAGACAATCGACCCACGCCGGACCGGCGCTCTCCGGCACGCAGATTCGGGCCGCCCCCGACCAGAGGGCACAACGGAGAGTTCGCTCAAAAAGAGAGTCGTCAATGATCTGGGGATACAAGTGGCTGTTGGTGATGCTCGGCGGCAGTCTCGGCGCCGCCAGTCGCTACGGCATCGGCCTGTTGAGTGTGCGCCTCTGGGGGACTCATTTCCCGTGGGGGACGCTGGTGGTCAATCTGGTCGGCTGTTTTTTCATCGGCCTGCTGTTCGCCCTGGCCGACCGCGCCCGGCTGCTGACCCCCGATATCCGGCTGCTCCTGATTACCGGCTATCTCGGGGCGCTGACCACGTTTTCCACTTTTTCGCTGGAAACGGTGAATGCCGGTCGCTCCGGTCTCGTCTTCCATTCCCTGGCCAATATCCTGCTCAACAACCTGGGCGGGCTGTCGCTGACCTATCTGGGATTGCGGCTGGGCGGCCTGAAATAGGAGGCAGCCGATGCTCAACTACCGGGCAATTGAAATCTTCACCAGCCAAGAAGCACGCTCCGGTCACCAACCGGTGGCCGATGGTGTTATCGACTATATCAAGGGCCTGAAAATCGCCGCCCGCTGCAGCGTCTCCCGGGGCATCGCCGGTTGCTACGAGAGCGGTGAGGTGGCCACCGGCCGGCTGGAAATCCTCTCCTACAACCTGCCGATCCGTATTCATATCCTGCTGCCGGCAGCGGCGGTCGACCAGGTGCTGGCCGGGCTGGACAAACTGGTCACCGACGGTGTCATCGCACTGCACGACCTGACCGTGGTCAGTCACAAGGCGGCCACTGCCTTTTTCCCGCGCCAGCTCACCGTCGGCGACGTGATGACCCCCCAACCGCAAACGATAACGGCCGAACGTACTCTGATCGATGCCGCCCGGCTGCTGCTCTCCTCGATCTATACCGGCCTGCCGGTGGTCGACCATCGGCATCGCCCCATCGGCGTCATCACCCAGGGAGATTTGCTCAACCGCGGCGGCCTGCCGCTGCGTCTCGGCCTGCTGGCCGAATCGGAGCAGGAAGTGCTCGACTCGATCACCGAGGCGCTGGCCAGCAAACGAGTGACCGAGGTAATGACCACCCCGGCCGTGACCATCAGCGCAGACCGGCAACTGGGCGAAGCGGTCGACCTGATGCTGACCAAGCGGTTAAAGCGGCTGCCGGTGACCGATGCGGCGGGAGCGCTCGTCGGCATGCTCTCCCGGCTCGATATCTTCCAGACGGTGATGCGCGAGGCGCCCGATTGGCACGCCTTTCAGGCACAGCAGATCAGCCTCGGCAATCTGCGCACCGTCGCCGACATCACCCGCCGCGACACGTTGACCGTCCGGCCCGACACCCCGGTCGACCGCGTGATCCGCCTCATCGACAGCAACGATCTGCAACGGGTGGCGGTGGTCGATGGCGACGGCGTCCTGCTCGGCCTGATCGGTGACGAGGATCTGCTGCGCTCCTTCAAACCGGATCGGGAAGGACTGGGCTACCTCTTCTCACGGTTCGCCCGCGCCTTTGGCGGCGAGGAGGCAACCGCCCACGACCTGAAGCAGCGCATCGCCTCGACAACGGCCGGCGACGTGATGCACACCGATCCGCCGACGGCACGTGAGACCATGCTGATCGAAGATGCCATCCGGCTGATGACCGATCAGCGGCTCAAACGGCTGCCGGTGGTTGACGAGCAGAATCGCTTTACCGGAATGATCAGTCGCGACTCCCTGCTGCGCACCGGCTACCACCGTCTGGCCGGCTCCTGATAAACACAGGCGCTGCGCACCGGCAGCGGTACCAGCGGTTTTGATCCAGGTCAAAGAAAAAAGTGGTATTCCGGGTTATCATCTCCCTTACCAACCGTCATCGTAGCCACCATAACCAGCACCTGATCCTGCCGATGATACCGCGCACCCTGACCGTTATCTCCCTGCTTCTGCTTGGCGCCCACGCGCTGCGCACAGGCGAGATCGGGGTTGTTTGCTTCTGGTTGCTCGGAATCGGACTGGCCGTTTCGCCGTGGTCCTGGAGGTATCCGGCACTGGCCGGCCTGCTCGGCTTCGGGACATTGCTCTGGGTCGGTGTCACCGTCGATCTGACACAACAACGGCTGGCCCGTGGCCTGCCCTGGCTGCGCCTGGCAACAATCCTCGGCTCGGCAACCCTGCTCTGTCTTGTCGCGGCAGGCTGGAACCTGCGCCGGGCGATGCAGCTGAAATCAGCCGGCAGCCTGGCGCCGGGCGGCGCCTTCCTGTTGACCGTGGCCAGCTTGTCTCTGACCCGGCAGATGAGCCCGCTCGATATCCTGCTGGTTGACCGCTTTCTTCCGGGAAGCGGCTGGGTCGCGATCTTTCTGCTGGGCAGCTATGCCGCCTTCATTACCGGCATCCTGCTCGACACCGCTCGGTCGGCCCGCTGGCGGCGCATCATCTGGACCGCGTTTTCCGCCGTCTTCTTTGCCCAGCTGCTGCTCGGACTGGCCGGCCTGGAGAAGTTTCTGATGACCGGCACCCTGCACCTGCCGGTTCCCGCCCTTATCGCCGCCGGCCCGATTTTTCGCGGCGAGGGGCTTTTCATGATCATTCTCTTCGGCGCAGCCATCATCCTGGTTGGTCCCGCCTGGTGCAGCTATCTCTGCTATATCGGCTCCTGGGACAATCTGGCCGCCACGGCCAAAATCCGGCCGTCGCCGCTGCCGGGCTGGACCCGCACGATGCGCTGGCTGATCTGCACCGCCGTTCTCGGCCTGGCCCTGCTCCTTGGCCGCGGCGGTGTGACCGCAGGCCACGCTGCCTTGCTGGCGGCGATGTTCGGCCTGGTCGGAGTGGGCCTGATGGCTGCCTGGTCGCGGCGGACCGGCGCTATGACCCATTGCCTCACCTATTGCCCGATGGGCCTGCTCGCCGATCTGTTTGGCAGGATCAATCCGTGGCGCATCGCAATCCACGACGGCTGCAACCAATGCGGCCGCTGTGCCCGCGTCTGCCGTTACAACGCCCTGACACCAACGAATCTTGCCGGGAAGAAGGCGGGCTTCACCTGCACCCTGTGCGGCGATTGCCTCTCCGCCTGTCCGGACAACCATCTTCACTACACCTTCCCGGGTCTCGGTGATGCGGCGGCCCGGACAACATTTTTGACCGTCGCGGTCAGCCTGCATGCCCTCTTTCTCGGCGTTGCCAGGCTCTAACGCTGTCGCTCAGACGGCTCACCGATCGGGCCCGGCCGACCGGCAGCGAGTTCCGGCTCAGTGGTGCGGAATTCGTTGACGGAGAGGTTGTGTTTGCGCAGCAGCGCATAATAATCGGCGCGGCGTTTGCCCGCTTCGCTTACCGCCCGGCTGACGACGCCCCGGTTACGATCGAGGTGCTTACCGGGCGTCGTTGAGCTGCCAATCGTAATCGTCGGAAATCGAGCCACTATAGTCGCGCAGCCGAGTCGCCGTCTCCGGATCCGCCAATTCCGCCAGATAGCTCAGCAGCCCCGCCTCGTCAGCGGCGAAATCATCCCGATACCAAGAGTAAATGCTCGATACGATCAGCTTGTCACCTTCGAACCGAACGCCGCGCGGGCTGTTCACATAGTCGTGGGCGGCCAGATCGAGCAACTCCTCGCTATTTGCGGCGCTGAAGGGCTGCAGCTGCAGGTTCGGGCAACCGATACTGGCGCAGTTGACCGCGTAGTGAATGCGGCTGTCCTGCCAGATCGGCCGCAGGATCCGATGTTCGATATCATTGAGGGACAGTTCCTGACCGTCCACGCTGATCAGTTTGAGATCCCAGGGACCACCGCTGAACCAGCCGGATTTGATCTCGCGAATGGAGTCCACCGGATAGTGCTCGACGATGGTCCTGACGGTCAGCGCATTGTAGAGATTGATCCAATAGGCTTTTTGCTCGGCGCGATTCAGCTCGCCAACCGGCGTTGCGGCCAGCTGCTCCAGATAGGTGTCGAGCAGCCGGCGGCCGCCGTCTGCCGCCTGTCGATAGCGGACCAGATTGGCCGCTCCGCCCGTACCGGCCACCAGATAGCGCTCTAGAAATGTTGCCCAATCGTTATGATCGACCCGCCGCTCGCTCTGCGCGTCATGGGTCAGCCAATGCGGCCAGAGTTCAGCCTTCGGTGCCGCCGTACTATGGCCGACCAGGACCGTTGCCACCAGCGCCGAGATCAGAATCGTCATGATCGATATCATTTTGTTGCGCATACCGCCTCCTTGAAAAAGGTCCCCCGTTACCCCCGGCGCCAGGTATGGAACCGCTCCACCCAGCGCAGCAGGCCGTGCGGCACGTGTTCCCGCTTCCAGGCACCGGCCGCCATCTTATTGGCGTCGGCAAGGGTCGGGTAGATGTGGATGGTACCGAGAATCTTGTTAAGTCCGATATTATGTTTCATGGCCAGCACATACTCGGCGAGCAGGTCTCCGGCATGGGGCCCGACGATGGTCACACCGAGGATTTTATCCTTACCCGGTTTGGTCAAGATCTTGATCCAGCCCCGCTCCTCGCCGTCGGCAATCGCCCGGTCAAGCTCGTCAAAGTGGTAGCGGGTGACCTCGAAGGCAACGCCCTGCTGGCGTGCTTCGGTTTCGTTCAGGCCGACCCGGGCGACTTCGGGATCGATGAATGTCGACCAGGCAATGGTCCCGTAATCGACACGAAACGACTTGATGCCGGCAAACAGTGCATTGACCGCGGCATACCAGGCCTGGTGGCCGGCGGTATGGGTAAACTGGTACGGTCCGGCGACGTCCCCGGCGCAATAGATGTTCGGGATGGAGGTGCGCAGGAAGCCATCGGCTTCGACGGTTCCCGAGGCGCCGATGCGGACGCCCAACTCTTCAAGGCCAAATCCTTGGACGCTCGGCCGACGACCAACGGCAACGAGGATCTGGTCGAAGGGGATTTCCACGCGTGCGCCCTGATGCTCACAGACGAGAATCTTGGTACCATCGGCAACGATAACCTCGGTGGCGGCATGGTCGACCAGCACGTTGACGCCTTCGGCCGCAAAGCGCTCACGAACCAGTTCAGAGACATCCGGGTCCTCCCGCGACATAATGCGTGGCCCCTTTTCCACCTGGGTTACCTGACAGCCAAGCCGGGCAAAGGCCTGGGTCATCTCGGAGCCGATCGGACCGCCCCCGAGAACAACGAGCCGCTCCGGTTTTTCCCGCAACTCCCAGAGACTGTCCGAAGTCAGATAATCGGCTTGAGCCAGGCCGGGAATCGGCGGCACGAACGGGGTGGCCCCGGTCGCGACAATGATCGCTCTGGTCGTCAACACCCGCCCGTCCACTTCGACGGTATACGGCGAGGTGATCCGCGCCTCGCCGGTGATGACTTCAACGCCAAGGCCGGTGTAGCGCTCGATCGAATCGTGTGGTTCGACGGCACCAATGATCTGCTGAATCCGCTGCATCACCGCCGGGAAATCGACATCCGGTTCAGCTGCCCCAAGGCCGAATTCAGGGGAACGGCGACGATAAGCGGCCATCTTCGCCGACCGAATAAGCGCCTTGCTCGGCACACAGCCGGTATTGAGACAGTCGCCGCCCATTTTGTGCTTTTCGATCAGCGCCACCTTGGCCTTGACGGCCGCGGCAATATAGCTGGAGACGAGACCGGCGCTACCGGCGCCGATCACCACGAGGTTGTAGTCGAAGTGTTCGGGCTTGGGAAACTGCTTCAGCACGGCACGACTCTTGAAAAAATCCAAGGCCTTTTTGGCTATCAACGGAAACAGGCCAAGCAGCACGAACGACAGGAGCAACCCAGGTGACAGGATACCGGAGAGACTGTCGATCCTGCTGAGTTGGGTGCCGGCATTGACATAGACAGCGGTACCGGCCAGCATGCCGACCTGGCTGACCCAGTAAAAGGTCCGGGCCGGCATCCGCGTCAGGCCAAAGACAAGATTGATTACGAAAAAGGGGAAGATCGGCACCAGCCGCAGCGAGAACAGATAGAGCGCGCCTTCCCGGGCAACCCCTTCATTAACCGCTTTCAGGCGATCGCCGAATCGCGCCTGCACCCAGTCCCGCAGCAGAAAGCGGCTGACCAGAAAGGCCAGGGTCGCGCCGATGCTGCTGGCAAAGGAAACGATCAGCAGGGCCCACCAAAAGCCGAACAGCGCGCCGCCGGCCAGGGTCATCACCGCCGCTCCGGGAAGCGACAGCGCGGCTACCGCTACATAGAGCAGAAAATAGCCGCCGAAGGTCTTCAGCCGGTGCTCCATCAAATAAGACTGCAGCAACTCCTGCTTTTCTTTTAATTCGGTCAGCGTCAGGTGACGATGCAGATCGAAGGCGAAAAACAGCCCGACCAGCACGGCGATACCAACAATAATAAGAAGTTTGCTCCAACGAGCTGACATGGTTTTCTCCCTCTCGATTAACGGATGAGCCGCAGCGGCCGGGTACGGACTTCGCTGCCCTCCCGCGCATGACCAGGCAGATAGTCCTGGCCGGACTCGCGGCCCTGCCTCTGCCGGCACCTGGCAGCCTGTTGCATCTGCCCTCTCATCCTTTTTCTCCGTTGCCACCCGTGCGGGCAGGTGACCGATGCCCGGTCTGTTCCGGCGACCGGGCTATCTGCAACTTCAGCATGCTGCGCAGGGTATGCAGGACCCCGGCGAGCGGTTCTTCCCGTTTCTGCAACCGTGACAGCATGATCGCGCCTTCCAGAGCGCTGACCACAAAGCCGGCAAGGTCCGCCGGCGCTGTGTCGCCACGAACCTCTCCGGTGGCCTGCGCCGCTGCGATGGTCTCCTGCAGGGTTTCGATCCACTCGGAAAATACCTCGGCCACCAGAGCGGCGAGTAGCGGTGCGGTGTCACTGGCCTCCAGTGCGGTATTGCCGAACAGGCAGCCGCCGACAAACCCTTTGCTGCGGTTCCGCTCCAGGGCCCGGAGGAAAAAATTGTCCAGCTTCGCCCCCGGCGTCGGCCCCTGCAGCGAAGAGGCCAGAAAATCTCTGAACTGCTCATGGGCTTGCCGCAGCACCTCGACGGCGACTTCTTCCTTGTTCGAGAAATGGAAATAGAGATTGCCCTTGGTGGTTCCAGCCGCCGCCAGCAGATCATTGATCGTCGTCGACAGAAACCCCTTGCGATGAAAGACCTGCGTCGCCTGCTCGATTATTTTTGCCCGGGTTAATTCGCCTTTTTGTGCCATGATGACCTCGCAACAAACAGACCGTTCGGTTTGTTTATTACGATCGACACGCTCTCTGAAATGTCAAGTGCGTCTTTCAACACGGTTACCTGCAGGCGACAGAAAACAGAGAGCCCCCTGCTCGCTGCAGAATCGTTGGAAATCCTTGAAAATCAGCTGCCTCCAGCCGGCTCACGGTCACTCAACCCACAGCGAATGATAATCGAATTTTTTCAGTTCTATGATATTGTACTTGATGATTTCAAAATTTGGGCTGATATCGAAATCTCTGGGGAGAATCTGTGAGTAGTGTCGCATAATGAGTTTCGATCCATAGGGACCCGCATCATGGTTGTGGTTGTCGGCTGCCGATGTCTGCTGTGCTATGGCGGGCACGATCGGGTAGCGCACATTTTGAAACGCCTTGGCGATCATACCCGAGCAAATGACCTGATATTCCGTACACCCTCCGAGACATGCCTTGATCGTTCTTTTTTTAAACGGATTGATGAAACGGGGCAGGAGTAGAAGTGCCAGATCGATAATATTCCGATGATCATAGTGCTTACCGATGTTTCCAGCGACCTCCGCGATGACCCTGGCCAGATCCTGCTGAGCGATGCCGAACGGCCGGCACACCCGCAAATTCAGGTTGCGGTAATAACGGAGCGGAACCGGGTACACTCCTTTTGTTGAGTCTGCCTCTACCAGCAGGTGCGCCCTATCACCTTCCTCAACCCCAGCCAACGATTTCTGCACTGCGGGCCGTGAGCAGTATTCGGGCAGGGTTAGCAGATCTCCGACATAGAGCGCCGCATGACTCCACGTGCTGTGACTCAAAATCTTAATGGCTTGACTTAAACGTGATGCCCCTTCCACCAGCAGCACGTCGCCAGGCCTTATGACCCCAGTCAATCGTTCGATATTGTTAACCATTCTCCTTTCATAAGACGCCAGGGGATATTCCAGGCGCTGAAGCAGATAGCGTGTGAGCACATCAATCAATTTCATATTCATTGTTCCTGTGAGAGCAGAGAAAGATGTGGGTTCATGACGAGAAGCCGGCGGAACAGTGGCCGGCATGTTCTTCTTGTCAGTTTTCCGGCGTCATCACCGGCACGAATCATAAAAAACATTGCCGTGCCGGTAATGATCCGTTAGGATCGGTCTTGATTGTGGCAGGAGAAGCATACAATAAGACCTTCATAATCGCCATCGCCATCCCGCCTTTTACAATCAGCGTCCGCCTGACTCATCACCTCTCGCCACCATCCAGTGAGCTATGATTATGAACTTGGTTTTCCGGACGGCACTCTTTCTTTTTCTGGTTTTTTTTATTTTCCCGGCCACCAGCCGCACTATCGGCCTGCCGGATGGCCCCCCGGCCGCCGTGCAGCCGACGAACCACGGTGTTGCTCCTGTCACCGTTTCCGAAACAGACGACAACCAGGTTCCCCCCGGGTCTGTGACGACATTGTTCGCCACCGAAAACACTCTTCAGAAAAATGGAGATTTGCATGGTCCAGGAGCGGTACTGGATGAACTCCTCGAGAACCTTGAGATCTACTCAGTCACTGCCGGAGACGGAGTTGGCCGCCTGCTTTCCGGAATCCCTACGGTTATTCCCGATCTGTACCGCGTCTTCGTGACGCTCTGACCGTTCGGCACTCCTCAAGGGGCCCTTGAGAACACCATCCGAGTGGTTTTGTATCTGTTGCTTGGACTTGCGCTGGAAGCGCTTTTCCGCAAAACCCTGGTCAGAAAGCTGCTTGGCGGCGTATGGGGCAATCAAGAGGGGCGCTTGACCACGACGCGGGTAAAGGTCGCCGCCGCCATGGTGCGTGAATTGCCGCCATTTCTTGGGTTGCTGGTATTCACCGGCACGGCCTACCTCGCCTATTTCTCGTCGACCTGGAGTGATTCCCCTCTTCTGCGTCTGGTCTTCCTCGCTCTGCTGGTCGCAATAGTCCTGTTCCGTTTCGCGGTTATGAGCCTCAGAGTACTCTTTGCCCCATCCTCACCCCTTTCTCGTCTTCTCCCTATCTCATGCTCGACGGCCAGAACCTGGTATTTCATGGGTATTTCAATCGCGACATATTTCATCGCCACGTTCATGTTCGTTGCGATTATCCGAAAACTCGGCGCACAACCGATTACCGTCAACCTTCTGCAACTTCTCTTTACCACGGTGCTGCTGGGCAGCACCGCGATCCTGCTGTTTTCTTTCCGCCGCAGGATCAGCACCGCTCTCCTCAAAGGAGGCGGTGCCAATTGCGCAGCAGGTGCAGGTTGGGTCCGCAACTACTTTGCCCGACTGTGGTATCTCACCGCGCTGGCATACCTTGGCTGCCTGTGGATCTTATTCCTGGTGGATCTGACCGATACCGAATCTCGGCACCGGGGCGCCTTTCTCGTCAGTTTCCTGATCCTGCCGATCTGGCTGATCAGCGACAAACTGGTACAATGGCTGGTCGGCTACTCGCTGGCGGCCCTGAAAATTCGGGAGGAAGACGTCCCGGCCGAAGACAACGCGATTGAGGCAACGACAGACAATCCGCAACCACAGGAGCATGTCCACGCCAAATCGCTGTTCGTCGCCAGGTTCGCCCTGGTCGCCGGCCTGCTCCTCTGGCTGGCCAGTCTCTGGAACATCAGGATTCCACTTCTGTCAATCCTGCCAAGAGTCCTTTTCGACGGCGTGATCATCATCGCCCTCTCCTTGCTTCTCTGGGCATTCATCTCCCGGCTGATCGAGAACAAGATACGTGAAGACAGTCCCCCTGATGACGACAATGGCAGCGACGATGAATGGGGCGGTGCGGCCGCCAAAGGAAGAGCGTACACGCTGCTGCCGATGCTGCGCAGATTTATCGGTACCATCTTGCTCGCCATGGTCACCCTGACCATCGTTTCCGCACTGGGCGTGAATATCGGTCCCCTACTGGCCGGGGCGGGCGTCGTCGGTCTGGCAGTGGGTTTCGGCGCTCAGAAATTGGTCGCCGACATGTTTTCCGGTTTCTTCTATTTGCTCGATGACGCTTTCCGGGTCGGCGAGTATATCGAGGCAGGAACCATTTCAGGAATAGTCGAGAATATAACTTTGCGCAATGTCATGCTCCGCCACCATCGGGGAATGCTGCAGATCGTGCCGCACAGTGATCTGGGGCCGATCACCAACTACATGCGGGGCGGCATCGTCGTCAAATTCAATCTCGACTTCCCTTACGACGCCGATATCGATCAGATCAGAAAAATCGTCAAACGTGTTGGCCAGTCCATGCTTGAAGATGAAGAATTGGCCAGTGATTTCATCAGGCCGGTCAAATCACAGGGGGTCCGTGAAATCACCAATTCGGTGATGACAATCCGCATCAAATTCACCGCTCGGCCGGGGGCGCACTTTGTCATCAGGAGAGAAGCCTACCGTCGTATTACCGACGCACTGCGGGCAAAAGGCATCAATTACGCCCACCGTAAAGTGATCGTCGACCTCCCCCGGGAGCAGCACCATAGTGCGCAAACCGAGGCAGCCCCCCTGCTCGGCGCGGCTGGTGCCGCCGCGCGCAACATCATTGAAGAAACAGAACAGCAGAACGGTGCGCCGGATAATTCGTAAATTGATATCGGCACACCGGAACCAGACCACCCTCTGAGAAACGCCACACTCGCCCTCCGGCCCTGATCCGCCGCCCTGCCGGGTTTTCACGGCACATCATCGCCCGCCCCGGACTATGGGCAGGCAATGGGCGGCCGGTTTTCATAAGGAATCGACAACCGGTAAGGAATGAACGGGACGACCGACTAACAGGGTAAAGGAAAAACGATCTTTATTCGTTGACCTTTTTAGCAGAACGCATCCGTCCGGAATCAACCGGGGCCGACCAGCGGCCCGCAACAATCATGCAAAACCCCCTGAGGTCCATCATGAAAACAAGACTCCGATACCCGATCGTTTCGCTCATTATTTCCTGCGCGTTCATCATGCTGACAAATCCGGTCGGCGCTTGGGACGGCACCACTGCCAAGGGACTGCACCGACCCGAAATCATGTCAAATCACCCCATATTCAACCAGCATCCGAGAAACCATCCGCCACACAGCCTCAAAAAGAGATATCATTATGGTTACCGACATTACCAAACACTCTCCTCCGCCTGGAACTTACTGGAGACAGGTCGCTCGCATCAATCTCTCAGGCTCTTCGGCCGGGCGGCCAAATCCCAGCCATCAAACGGGAACCCCAAAATCGGTTATGCGCTTGCAGCCGCAGAACTCGGATACGCTCAAAAGAGTGTGTGGGCGATGAGGCGGGCGCTCGCCCGTGATCCGGACGCCTTCGCACGCCTTTCTGGAAGCGGACGTTTGGCAGGTAAAATCGACCACCTGGCAGCACAGTATCACTCCGGCTTCCAGGGAATCAACAGCCGGGACGCCTCTCTGATGCGCACCGCCCTGCTTTTTTTGAGTGGTTCATCGTCCGGGTGCCGCGAAGCTGCCAAGCAGATCAAGGCATCAGCGGACTCCAGCCGCAGCGCCAAGAATCTCTCCCGGTTGATTGCGAGAAACTGCTGATCAAGCAACGACCGGCTCGACTGATGATGAACGATCCACCCCCGAAAACATGAACAACAGGAGATGTGATGAATGTTATAAAAACCTTGCTGATGATGGCCATTGTCCTGACAATGGCCCAGGCAAACAACACCGGCGCAGCTTTTGTCATCAAAATGGAAGACAGGGTTTACCTCGAAGACCGTACCGGTGAGCGCTGGGATGTCACCGAGGCCCAACGAGCCGGCTTTATGCCGGGCAAATTCGCGCACGGAATCGGCAAACATGCCTTTACGCCGCTTGATGACGGTGATTTCACACCACATCCGGCAGCATCTTCGCAGGACAGGATTATCGGGATATCGGTCGACGGCGAGGCCCATGCCTATGCAGTGGAGCGTCTCAGCCGCCACGAAATCGCCAATACCACCATTGCCGGGAAACCAATAGCCGCCGGCTACTGACCGCTGGTCGACCTGGCGGCTGTGTACAGCCGCACCCTGGACGGCTCGCCGCTGACGCTCGCCCCGTCCGGCTGGACCTATAAGCAAACCTTCGTTTTGTACGACAAGGAAACCATGAGCTTGTGGTATCCGGAGCGAAACGGCCTGCGGGGCATCTCCGGTCCGCACTTCAACCGCTTTCTGCCAAAGCTGCGATCCGCTGATACCCGGTGGCGCCCCTGGCGGCAACAGCATCCCGGGACGAAGTTATTGAAATAAGGGAGCCGTGTCGCTCGGTCCTCTCCCCATCCATCGTTTCCGGGGAATCTGCCCGGCAGGGCGAAACCGTGTAAGGATTTCGGCAGCGGACCGACTGACAACGTAAAGAACGACAGATTACTTTTTTCAAGACCGACACATATGAGGGACGCCTGAAAGCGCGCCCACACCCCGAAAAAGCTTCTGTCATTCATTGAGCGTTGCCTACCTGGAGGAGGGTCTGAACGATGTTTCGTTATCTCTTGACAATCAGCATGCTGTCACTGCTTGTGGCCGCAGACGTCTTCGCCTTTGATCATGACATCTTTGCTACCGTGGTCAAGAAACATGTCATCATGCAGGATGGCGGAAAAAGCAGTACCGTCGACTATCACCAGCTGCTGCAGGATGAAGCGACGCTCGATCGATACCTGGAACGGCTTGGTGCGGTTTTGCAAGCCGACTTCGACTCCTGGGAAAAACCCGAACAGCTGGCGTTTCTGATCAATGCCTACAATGCGTGGACGCTGAAGCTCATCCTTGGAGCATACCCGGACCTGGAATCCATCAAGGACCTCGGCTCTCTTTTTCAATCTCCGTGGAAGAAGCGTTTTATCCCGCTGCTCGAAGAAACGCGATCGCTGGATGATATTGAGCACGGTCTGATCAGAGGGTCCGGACGATACAACGACCCGAGAATCCATTTCGCGGTCAACTGCGCCAGCATCGGCTGTCCGGCGCTGCGCAACGAAGCCTATCGGGGCGACCGACTCGAAGCGCAGCTTGAAGAAGCAACACGGCTGTTTCTTGCCGATCGTTCGAGGAATCGGGCGGTTGGCGACAACACCCTGGAAATATCGAGCATCTTCAAGTGGTACAAAGAAGATTTCGAGAGCGGATGGCGCGACGCCGCAACACTTGCCCGGTTCCTCGCCCTCTATGGCGCCAGCCTCGGCCTTGACGCCGAACAGATTGGACAATTGAGAGCCGGTGCGTATGACATCACGTACCTGGATTATGACTGGGAACTGAACGACCACCGCTAGAAATATTCGACCGGTAAGATATGATAAAGGACATCCTGTATATGGAAATCAGTTCCCCGGGCTGGTCGGTTCTGCCGGAGACTGTATCGCGAAGGCCCGGCTGCCCCGAGAATCAGGCCCAAAGAAGAGCAGCCTGTCTGGGCAAGCTCACGTTTCGGCAAGGATACAGCAGGGATGTGATGATAACGGTGGCGCGGCATTTCTTCAGAACACCTGGCAATCCCTCCAGCACAGGGTGAAATAATGACGTACCCCTCTTGCACAGACCAAAGAAACGCTCGCATAAGCGATCGGGAATATCCCGGCCAGGCACTTCCCGCCGACTCGAAACCGGCTGCAAAGCAGGCCGCCATCGTCGCCGGTATCCCGGAAATGCCGCCCTTTGTTCACGACCAGCCGCCACTCTCCTTTTTTGAGTTCTGGCCGCCTAAGCTCTTCTATCTTCCCATTGCCGTTGCCTGGCTCTTTTTGTCCCTGCGCCATCGCAGCTGGACGCTGCCGACGATCGCCAACCCGCTGTTCCCGTATGGCGGTCTTGTCGGCGAGGAAAAATCACGCATTCTCGACCAGGTCGGCAGCGAAGGCAAAAAATGGTTTGCCCGCCACCTCGCCTGGCGGCGAGGTCGGACCGGCGGTTCGGTCACCGAAGAGGCCGCGCGGGTACTGCGGATGCTGGTGGCGAACGGCTTGCTTTTTCCGGTGGTTGCCAAGCCCGACCTGGGGTGCCGCGGCGTTGGCGTACGGTGTATCAAGGATGAGGCTGAGCTGCAGGCGTATCTCGAGTGTTTTCCGCCGGGCCAGACCATCGTTTTTCAGGAATACGTCCCCCATGAACCGGAAGCGGGCATTCTCTATGCCCGCTTTCCTGGAGAGGCCAAGGGATTCATTTTCTCGATCACGCTGAAATACTTCCCCCGCGTTATCGGGGACGGCGAGTCAACGCTGCACCAATTGATTAAAAATGATCCTCGGGCGGGAAAAATCGCCCACGTTTACCTGCCCCGTCACCACCGGCATCTGGACCGGGTCCTGGAAAAGGGCGAGGTCTTCCGGCTCAATTTTGCCGGCAGCCACAGTCGAGGCACTATTTTCCGTAACGGCAACAAGTATATCACCCCGGAGCTGAATAAAACCTTCGACCGGGTGGCGAAAACGATCCCTGAGTTCTACTTCGGTCGCTTCGATGTGCGCTTTCCACATTTTAATGCCCTGCAAAGCGGTACGGATTTTACCATCGTCGAAATTAATGGCGCCGGCGCCGAAGCGACGTGTGTCTGGGACAGCAAAACCACCCTGAGCGAGGCGTACCGGAAATTGATCCACCAGTTCCGGATACTGTTTGAGATTGGGGCACAGAATCGTGACCGGGGATTCAAGCCGGTTGGACTGCGGCAGCTCTATCGGCTCTACCGACTGGAGGCGACCCTGACCAAAAAGTACCCGCCAACCGAGTGAAAGCATGCGAGTACTGTGCCCGCCCTCAGCGCACCGCCGCGCAGGAGCGTCAGAAAGGCCCCGAACGCTCACCTCCGGGCACAACCAGTCGTAACGAAGAGGAGACGATGCTCAATTCAGATACCATCGCTTCCATGCTGGCGGATGCGGCGAAGGATCCGCTCCTGCTGGCGGCGGCCATTATCATTGCGACCTTCATCCTGGAAGATGCGGCGACCATCGCCGCCGCTCTCCTGGCAGCGGATGGCATCATACCGGTCCCAGTGGCACTTGGCGCTCTGCTGACCGGCATCATTCTCGGAGATATCGGCCTTTACGGTCTGGGGCGACTGGCGGCCCGCAACAGTTGGGTCCGCCGTCAGTTGCAGCGACGCGCTGCCGTTGACCTCGAGCGCTGGATGGGAAAACGGATTTTCCCCATGGTCTGTGGCGCCCGGTTCGTCCCCGGCGCCCGGTTTCCATCATATACCGCCTCGGGAATGCTGGGCCTGTCCTTCTGGCATTTCACTCTCGCCGCTGTCGTAGCGACCAGTCTGTGGACCATCCTGTCTTTTTCCCTGATATTTTTTCTGGGGGCCTCTTTCCAAGAGTGGCTCGGCTCCTGGCGATGGCTGATCGGCGGCATACTGGTTTGTAGTCTGCTGTGGTTTGCCAGGGCGCCCACCGGGATCGGCCGTACGTCATCGAGCGGTGACCGGCCCGATACCGCTTGATCATGATCGTCTGCATATAGTTGGTAAGGAATGGCAGCTCCTGAGCGACATAAAGGAAAACAGCATTCTGCTCGTCTCTTGAGGAGGACAGCGCCATGGAAAAGAGAGAGGTTTCCATCCGAAAAGGGCTCGAATCTCAATAAACCATACACTGAAAAAAGAGGAGAACAGCATGACGAAGAAAGCGGACATCGGGGTGGTCGGCCTGGCGGTGATGGGCGAGAACCTGATCCTCAACCTGGCGGGCAACGGTTTTACCGTGGCCTGCTTCAATCGTTCCACCGAAAAAGTGGACGAGTTTATCGGCGGCCGAGCCGCCGGCAAGAGCATTATCGGCTGTCACAGTATCGCCCAGCTCGTTGCCTCGCTGAGTCGACCGCGCAAAGTGCTGTGCATGATCAAGGCCGGCCAGGCGGTGGATGATTTCCTCGCCGCGGTGATCCCGTATCTCGAAGTCGGCGATATCATCATCGACGGCGGTAATTCACACTTCTCCGATACCAACCGGCGGGTGGCGGAAGTTGAGGAAAAAGGCCTGCTGTATATTGGAACCGGGGTTTCCGGGGGGGAAGAAGGCGCCCTCAAAGGGCCTTCCATCATGCCCGGCGGATCCGCTGCGGCATGGCCGGCAGTCAAACCGATCCTGCAGCAGATAGCCGCCAAGACCGATACCGGAGAACCATGTTGCGACTGGGTCGGCGAGGGCGGTGCCGGCCATTTCGTAAAAATGGTCCACAACGGTATCGAATACGGTGATATGCAGCTGATTGGCGAAACCTATCACATCTTGAAACAGGGACTCGGCCTGAACAATGAAGAGTTGCACCGGATCTTCGCGCGCTGGAACCGGGGACCGCTCGATTCCTATCTCATAGAAATTACCGCGGACATCCTCGGCTATCGGGATGAAGACGGAACCGCGACAATCGATGTTATTCTCGATTCGGCTGGTCAGAAAGGTACCGGTAAGTGGACGGCGGCAACCGCGCTGGATGTCGGTCAGCCGTTGACCCTGATCGCCGAGGCGGTCTTTGCCCGCTGCCTCTCCGCGCTCAAGGACGAACGGGTGGCCGCCTGCCGATTGCTGCCGGGACCGCAGCACGCCTTTTCCGGAGATCGAGAGACGATGATCGCCGACCTGGAACAGGCGCTCTACGCCGCCAAGATCGTTTCCTACGCCCAGGGGTATCAGCTGATGCGCGCCGTTGCCGTGGAGCAAGGCTGGAACCTGAATTACGGCGGCATAGCGACAATGTGGCGGGGCGGCTGTATTATTCGTTCGGCGTTTCTGAGTGATATAGAGACGGCCTTTGCCGGAAATGGTGAACTGGTTAATCTGATGACGGCCCCGTTTTTCACCGAAGCACTCGCCACAGCTCAAACCGGGTGGCGGCGGGTGGTGGCGGAGACCGCCCGGCTGGGCATTCCGCTTCCGGCAATCAGCGCGGCCCTGAGTTATTACGACGGCTACCGCACCGAGCGACTGCCCGCCAATTTGCTCCAGGCGCAACGAGACTATTTTGGGGCCCATACCTATGAACGGCTCGATGCCCCCCGGGGACAATTTTTCCATACCAATTGGACCGGCCGCGGGGGAAAGACCGCATCTTCGACCTATGACGCCTAACCGCGCCGCATGCCGATAAGCGGCTTGTACAGCTTCCTGGTGCAGGCAACAGAGCACGATAGCAGCCGCGCAGTCGGGTACCAGCCAAATCATTTCATATCCCGGACAGGGGAGAACAGAAGGAGAGCGTAATGCACTGGAAAAAAGACGAAGCGGAACAGGTATCCCTGGATACCAGTGACCGTGCCGAACTGCACCGTGCCTTTCGGGCAATCGTTGAGCTGCAGGACCGGAAATACGGTCTGCCGCCGAAAACCTACCGAAGCTGCTTTGTCGGCAGCGAAGCGGTGGCCGCCCTGATCGCCCATGGGTTCGCCGCCGACGAGGAGGATGCGGTTCGCCTCGGCAACATCATGCTGCAGGCCGGCATTTTCCATCATGTGCAGCGGGATCATAGCTTTAAAAACGATTATCTGTTCTACCGGTTCGCCGACGACGAGGACCATGGCCGGGTACCGGAGACGGCACCGGACGGGAGTGCGGTGCATTGGAGCGACTTTCTCGGCGTGCTGGGGCCCGGACACACCCGGCAGGGCTCCCTGCAACCCACCCTGCCTGAAGCCGATGCGGACCTGGCCCGCTCGGGCCAGATTGCCCTCGATGCGCTCGGCATTTCCCCGCTTGATGAACATAACGCCGCGCTGCTCGACAATGTTCATCCCAAAAAATGGCAGGATCCGAAAGCAAAATCCGTCTACAACCTGGTGGTGGTCGGCGCCGGTGCCGGAGGCCTGGTGTCGGCGGCGGGAGCCGCCGGGGTCGGCGCCCGGACCGCGCTGGTTGAGGCCCACCTGCTCGGCGGGGATTGTCTCAATGTCGGCTGTGTCCCGTCCAAGGCATTGCTGCGTTGTGCCAAGGCGGCGGCCGCCGTGCGTGATGCCGGCCGCTTCGGGGTGCGGATCAACGGCAGCGTCGAGGTCGATTTCGGCGCGGTCATGGAGCGCATGCGCCGCCTGCGGGCCCGGATCTCGCCGGCGGATTCGGCCCGGCGATTTTCGACGCAACTGGGCGTCGACGTCTTCATGGGCAAAGGGGTTTTTACCGGTCCCAACAGCCTCTCGGTCAACGGCCAAACCCTGTCTTTTGCCAAGGCGGTGATCGCCACCGGCGGCACGGCGGCAATCCCCCCTATTCCCGGTCTGGCGGAAAGCCCTTTTCTGACCAACAATTCCATCTTCAACCTGACCGAATTGCCGCGACGCTTCGGGGTCATCGGCGCCGGACCGATCGGGCTTGAACTGGCCCAGGCCTTCCAGCGCCTAGGCTCGCAGGTGACCGTCTTTTCCCGCACCGATCAGATCATGCCCAAGGAAGACCCGCAGGCAGCGGTTGTTGTCAGGGAGTCGATGCGCCGGGACGGAGTCGTCTTTGCCTTCAACTCGACCTACAAGCGCATCGAGAAACAGGGTGAAAACGGTGCGGTACGGGTGGTTGTGGACGAGAACGGCAACGAGAAGATATTCGAGTTTGACCGGCTGTTGATCGCCACCGGCCGCAAACCCGCCGTTGCCGGGCTGGGCCTGGAGGACGCCGGCGTGGACTTTGACGTCCGCACCGGAGTGCTGGTCAACGACCAGCTGCAAACGACGAATCCGGACATCTACGGTGTCGGTGATGTGGCCGGCAGATATCAGTTCACCCACATGGCCGATTTCATGGCCCGACTGGTGCTGAAAAATGCCCTTTTCTTCGGACGCGACAAGGTCTCAGAGCTGATCATTCCCTGGTCGACCTATACCGATCCTGAAGTCGCCCATGTCGGGTTGTACGAAAAAGATCTGCAGGAGCGCTCTATCCCGTATACCACCTTCACCCGCGATTTTGCCGAGGTGGACCGGGCTATTGTCGACGGCCGGGAAACGGGCTTCGTCAAGATCCATGTGGCCAAAGGCAAAGATGAAATCCTCGGGGCGACCATCGTCGGTGACCATGCCGGGGATATGATCAGCGAGATCACCGTGGCGATGCACGGCAGCGTCGGACTCGGCCGCCTCGCCGGCGTGATCCACCCCTACCCGACTGCCGCCGAGGCCATCCGCCAGTGCGGTGATGCCTATAACCGGCAGCGACTCACCCCGACGGTCAAGGCAATTTTTCACAAACTCATGGCCCTGCGGCGCTGAGCCGTGGGCACAACTGATGGCAACCGCCCGCCCCGGACCACCCGAAGGAGAACCCACCATGATCCACCAGACCATTGAACAGCAACGGCTGCATGATCATCTGCAGCGCCGGGCAAACTGGAAAAAGTGGGGGCCATATCTGAGTGAACGCTCCTGGGGGACGGTACGGGAAGATTACAGTCCCGACGGCCAGGCCTGGGACTATTTCCCCCATGAGCATGCGCGCAGCCGGGCGTATCGCTGGGGGGAGGACGGTATTGCCGGTATCAGCGACCGCCACCAGTACGTCTGTTTCGCCCTGGCCCTGTGGAATCACCGGGATGCCATACTCAAGGAGCGACTGTTCGGTCTGACCGGGCCTCAGGGCAATCACGGGGAAGACGTCAAGGAGTACTATTTCTATCTCGATGCCACCCCGACCCACAGCTATCTGAAAATGCTCTACAAGTATCCGCAGGCGGCCTATCCCTATACCGAGTTGGTTGAGCAAAGTCGTCATCGCGGGGTAGATGAACGGGAATTCGAACTCTCCGATACCGGTATCTTCGACGACCATCGCTATTTCGATGTCGTCGTGGAATATGCCAAAGCGGCTCCCGATGACCTGCTGATCAGGATCTCGGCCTGCAACCGGGGACCGGACCCGGCGCCTCTCGACCTGTTGCCGACCGTGTGGTTTCGCAATACCTGGAGTCATGGCTATCCGAGCGGTCCGATGGGCGATGTCCCCGAAAAACCCCAGTTGCGGCGATCCGGCGAAACGGGGCCGGCACCGACGATACAGCTCTCTCATCCGGCGGCGGGAACCTATTATCTCGCAGCTGAGCCGGGTTCCGGGCCGGAGCAGCCGCGGCTGCTGTTTACCGAAAATGAAACCAACCACCGGCTCCTGTCCGGCCGGAGCAACGAGAACGCCTACGTGAAAGACGGCTTTCACCGCCTGATCGTCGACGGTGAACAGGGGTGCGTCAACCCGGCCGAAACAGGTAGCAAAGCGGCGTTCTGGCACCGCTTCGAGATTGCCCCGCAGCAGACCGTTACGGTGCTCCTGCGCCTCAGCGATACGGCGCAGCACTCACCGTTTGCTGATTTTCAGCACCTGTTTCTCCGGCGCCGTGAGGAAGCCGACGCTTTTTATGACGCGATTCAGCCCGATATCGGGGCCGAGCAACGAGCGATCCAGCGGCAGGCACTGGCGGGCATGATCTGGTCCAAACAGTTCTATTACTACAACCTCGAACAGTGGCTGCATGGCGACCCGGCCCATGGGGACCTGCCGGAACAACGCCGGAGTGGCCGTAATAACGAATGGGAACACCTGAACAATTTCGATATCATCTCCATGCCCGACACGTGGGAATACCCGTGGTATGCCTCCTGGGATCTTGCCTTTCACACTATTTCCCTGGCGCTGGTTGATACGGATTTTGCCAAGCGCCAACTGAATCTGATGGCGCGGGAGTGGTACATGCACCCCAACGGCGCGCTGCCCGCCTACGAGTGGCACTTTGGCGACGCCAACCCTCCGGTTCATGCCTGGGGGGCATGGCGGGTCTACAAGATCGACGCCAAGCAGCACGGCACGGCCGACACCCATTTCCTGGAAGGGATCTTTCACAAGCTGCTGCTCAATTTTACCTGGTGGGTCAACCGGAAAGACGGTGACGGCCGCAATGTCTTCCAGGGGGGCTTCCTCGGGTTGGACAATATCAGCGTGTTCAACCGCAGTGAACCGCTCCCCACCGGCGGGCACATCGATCAATCGGACGGTACGGCCTGGATGGGATTTTATTGCCTGGTGCTGATGAAAATAGCTCTGGAACTGGCCCGGAATGATCCGGTATACCAGGACAGTGCCAGCAAGTTTTTTGAGCACTTCCTGAGGATCGCCAGGGCCATGAGCGGCGATTACCGGGGCGGAGTCAGCCTGTGGGATGAAACCGACGGCTTTTTTTATGACACCCTGCATCTGCCGGGCGGCGATCTGGTGCCCCTCAAGGTCCGCTCACTGGTCGGGCTGATGCCGCTGCTGGCGGTTGAAACCATCGATGACGAACTGGTGTCGAGTCTGCCCGTCTTCGCCAGACGGATGGAATGGTTTTTCCAGAACCGCATTTACCTCCGTGACCACGGCCACCTCGCCTGCATCAGGGCACCGGGTCTCAAGTCACGCAGACTGTTGTCGATCATCAACCGCGACCGGCTGGTCAGGGTGCTGCGGCCGATGCTCGACGAGCGTGAATTTCTCTCTCCGTACGGCATCCGCTCCGTGTCGAAATTCCATGAAGAACATCCCTACACCTTCTGGGTCGAGGGCGTGCCGCACACCATCGATTACCAGCCCGGCGAGTCGCGTAGCGGACTGTTCGGCGGCAATTCAAACTGGCGCGGTCCGGTCTGGTTTCCGATCAACTATCTGCTCATCGAGGCGCTCCAGAAATTTCATCATTTCTATGGAGACGATCTGCAGGTGGAATTCCCCACCGGTTCCGGGACACTGATGAATCTGAGGCAGGTAGCGACCGAGTTGTCGCGTCGTCTGATCAGGCTGTTTCTCCGCAACAGCCAGGGAAAACGGCCGATCCACGGGGATAACCGTCTTTTTCAGGAAGATCCGCGGTGGCGGGATCTGGTGCTCTTTTACGAATATTTTCATGGTGACCACGGTGTCGGGTTGGGGGCCAGTCATCAAACCGGCTGGACGGGACTGGTGGCGAAATTAATCCAGCAGTCGGGCTGGTAATACGGACCTGAGGATCTCCATACAGATGGTGTCGGGAATGTCTTCACGGTTGAGCCTTTTGCAAAACTTAGATTTTCGTTCAAAATCAAGGCATGCGAAAAATTTTACCACAGGCATATATTTGATATTCCGAGGATAAAATTTTGAGCATAACGCAAAGTTTGGGCGAAAAGATTGTTTTGCAAATGGCTCGGTTGGTTTTTTTAACGGCAACTGGTAGGGTTGCTACTCAGTGGGATGTTCTGTATGCGATCAACAAACGTGATTTCACCAGAGAGCCTGAGAGGATGAAGGATGGAAACCGCCGGTCCCTGCGCACTCAGTTCCCCCGACACCTGGGTTGAAAAGTACGCCGACATACTGTACTCGTATGCCCTGCAACGGGTCCCTCACCCGGAAACCGCCGAGGAACTGGTCCAGGAGACCTATATGTCCGGCCTGACCGCCCGAAAGAGTTTTCGCGGCACCGCCACCGAGAAGACCTGGCTGATCAGTATTCTCAGGCACAAGATCATGGATTACTATCGGGCCAGCTACCGGAACACGACCGTGTCCCCGGACAAACTGGATGCGTTGACCGAGGAACATCTCTTCGATGAGCGGGGCAACTGGGCCGGCAAACCGGGAAAGTGGCGTGAAGATCCCCCTCATATCTATGAACAACAGGAGTTCATGGAGGTGCTCAGCCGCTGCCTGGAACACCTATCATCCCGAGCCGCCGCCGTTTTCAGGCTGCGTGAAATAGTCGGCGCCGATACCGACGAAATCTGTAAGGTTCTGGCCATCAGCCCGACTAACTACTGGGTGCTTATGCACAGGGCCCGGCTTCGGATACGCAGCTGTCTTGAAGCCGACTGGTTTGCTCTCCCCGAGGGAATCGGATGATGGATTTCTGGCTGTTTAACTGCAAAAAAGTTTCCCGCCTCGTCTCCGAGTCGATGGACCGGGATCTCGGCACCGTACACCGCCTCGGTATCCGTTTTCACCTGATGATGTGCCGGTATTGCGCCCGTTACGCCCACCAGCTCCGGCTGATCAGAAAAAAAATAAGAGGCGCTGTCGCCGAGAAGGACACGGTGGCTCATACCCTGCCGGAAGAGAAAAAGAAACGCCTCCGGGACCTGATCAAACACCATATCGACCGGGATTGATCGGCTGCCGGCCCTGCACCGCGTGAAAAAACCGCCGGAGGAAGCTTATGCCGAAACTGATCGATGTGGCCGCGGCGCCCACCCACCACCCCGGCATCCGCCTTCTGAAACGGTGCGCCAAACCGATGGAGCGTCTGCTGGCCATCGACCGCATCAATGACGCCTATGAACGCTTCCACCGGAAGGTCGTCGCTGAGGACGTTGGCGAATCGGTCTTCGCAACGGCGCTGGACGAACTGCGTATCCGCATGGTGGTCCAGCGCGGGCACCCGGAGCATATTCCCGACAAAGGACCGCTGGTGATCGTCGCCAATCATCCGTTCGGCGGCGTCGAAGGACTGATTCTCGGGGCCCTGCTGCTGCGGGTTCGTCCGGATGTCATGCTTCTCGGCAACTATCTCCTGCAGGAGATTATCGGTATCCGCGACTATATCCTGCCCGTCAATCCTTTTGGCAACAAACAGGATACCGCGAAAAATGCCCGCGGACTGCGGCACTGCCTGCGCTGGTTGAAAAAGCAAGGATCGCTGATCGCCTTTCCCGCCGGTGAAGTCGCCAGCTGGCACCCGCGCCGGGGCGGTGTCGCGGATCCGGTGTGGCATCCCCAGATCGCCACCCTGATCCGCTTGAGCCGCGCCACCGTTGTCCCCGTCTATTTCCCGGGGCGTAACAGCGTGCTTTTCATGATGCTGGGTCTGCTGCACCCGCGCCTGCGCACGGCCCTGCTGCCCCGGGAGATGATTAATAAAGCGGGTAAAAACATTGCGGTGCATATCGGCGCTGCTCTTCCCTGGCAGCGCCTGCAGCGTTTCCCGGACGACACGGCACTGATCCGGTTCCTGCGCCTGCGCACCGAACTTCTGCAGATCGATGCTCCCCCCCGGAAACACCCCCGTCCTTCATCGACCGGAGAGCGTCACGACCGGCACCTTGAACCGATCAGCGCACCGGTGCCCGCACCCCAGATGCTAACGGAAATCGGCCGCCTCCCCGGTGACCAGTGTTTGCTGAAAAGCGGCCCATTCAGCGTCTGGCTGGCCGAAAGCCGGCAAATCCCGTCTGTGCTCGAGGAGATCGGCCGATTACGTGAAATTACCTTTCGCGAGGCGCAGGAGGGTACCGGGCGCTCGTCTGATCTCGATCGTTTCGATGAACACTATCGCCACCTGTTTTTGTGGCATCGCGAAAAAGCGGAAGTGGTGGGCGGCTATCGACTCGGATTCGTCGATACGATTGTACGAGAGCACGGGATTGAAGGTCTCTACACCCACAGCCTGTTCCGGTTCGGGCCGGACTTGCTCCGGCAATTGCCGCCGGCCATCGAATTCGGACGTTCGTTCATTCGCCCGGAATATCAGAAAAAGTACAACAGCCTGCTGCTCATATGGCGTGGTATCGGTCGATTAATCGCCGGTTTTCCGCGGTATCAGATTCTCTTCGGTCCGGTGAGCATCAGCCGTGACTACGAAACCGTGTCCAGAAACCTGCTCGTTCATTTTCTCAAACGCCATAAGTTCAATGTCGATCTCTCCCGCCATGTCTCCCCTCGACAACCATACCGTGCAGAAGAGATGAAGCTGGGCACCGACAATGATCTGCTGAGTTCTCTCTCCGATATCGAGAACGTCTCTTTGCTGATCTCCGAAATCGAAAAAGACGGCAAGGGAGTGCCGGTTCTGCTCAAGCATTATCTGAAGCTGAACGGCAAGCTGCTCAGCTTTAACGTCGACACAGCATTTTCCGACGTGGTGGACGGTCTGTTGATGGTCGATTTACGCGAGACGGATCCGAAGCTGCTGAAACGCTTTTTGGGATCGCCGTCACGGTTGTCCGGACAAACGATCCCGAACAGCGGTATTCGTGATAATGGTGTTGTTGTGCCCGTACCATAACGCCTTCGATGACGGGAGGCTGCAACGAGTGAAACGTTTCCACGACCGGCAGGGCCGGTTGTTGACTGCGCCACAGATCGTATCGCGAAGGTCCCGGCGAACAAGCCGATCAGCCCGCCCGTCAGCATCATTTACGATAACGTCTACTCAGCCAATATACGGGCGATTTTATCACTGAAGTCCTTTCTCGAAAACGGCTTGTGGATAAACTGGATATCTTTGTCCAACACGCCATGGTGGGCAATGACATTGGCGGTGTAGCCGGACATATAAAGGCATTTAAGATAGGGACGGCCGGCCTGCAGCCTGGCGGCCAGGTCCCGGCCGTTCATCTCCGGCAGCACCACATCGGTGATGAGCAGGGCAATCGGTTCCGGATGCTCTTCCGCCAGGGCAAGTGCTTTAAGGGGCGAGTTGGTCGCTAACACCCGATAACCGAGGTCGGCAAGTATCCTCCTGATCAGTTTGAGAATGGCAGCCTCATCCTCCACCACCAGCACCGTTTCCCCATGGCCGGCAACGACCTCCATGATACCGGCCGGTTGCTCCATATCAACCCGTCCGGTTTTGCGGGGAAGATATATCTTAAAGGTGGTGCCGCTGCCCGGTTCACTGTAGACGTTGATAAAGCCGTTGCTTTGCTTGACGATGCCATAGACCGTCGCCAAACCGAGCCCGGTCCCCTGGCCGAGTTGCTTGGTGGTGAAAAACGGCTCGAAAATCAAGTTCACCGTCTCTTCGTCCATACCGCAGCCATTGTCGCTGACGGCAAGAACCACAAAATCGCCGGGAATAAAGCCCAGATGATCGTCACAATAGGCCTGATCAAGGCTGATCATATCGGTTTCGATGGTCATTTTGCCGACGTCGGCGATGGCGTCCCGGGCATTGATGCAGAGGTTGGCCAGGATCTGGTCGAGCTGCGACGGGTCGATCTCGACCGGCCAGAGCCCCGCTCTAGGCAACCAAACGAGGTCGATATTTTCGCCAAGCAGTTGCCGCAGCATTTTCAACGTAACTTCAACCGCCTCATTCAGATCCAACACCCTGGGCTCGATGGTCTGCTTGCGGGCAAACGCCAACAGCTGCCGGGTAATATCTCGTGAGCGTTGGGCGGCATCGAGAATTTCCCCGAGATCTTCGTGCAGCGAATCGCTTGAATCGACTTTCTGCAAGGCAATTTCCGTATAACCGATGATAACACTGAGCATATTGTTGTAATCATGAGCAACACCGCCAGCCAAACGACCGACCGACTCGATCCTTTGGGCTTGGTGGATCTGATGCTCCAAGTGCTGGCGCACCTTTTCGGCGGTGAGCCGTTCCGAAATATCCCTGACAAAAACGAGCGCGCCGTCCTCTCCTTCATAATTCATCGGAACAGCAGATACTTCGACGTCGACGCTCATGCCGTCCAGCCGCAGGCACACTTCATGGCACAACGGTGCGCTTTGCTTATGTTTGTTCAACGTATCGATCCGCTGCTGGACAGCATCTCGCGCATCGGGGTGAAAGCGTTCCAGAACACGCACGCCGATCAGATCATCGGCTGAATCAGCCCCAAAAAGCTGGAGAGCGGCCCGGTTGACATAGGCGAAACACTCCTTTATCTGCACGAAGATTGCGTCCGGGGCATTTTCCACCAGCAGTCGAAAACGCGATTCGCTTTCATGCAGCCCCTTTTCGATCTGTTTCCGCTCGGCAATCTCTTTGCGCAGATCGGTCACCAGATCAACAGCCATCGCATCGAAGGTCCGCGACAAATCACCAAGTTCATCATTTTTTTGGGAGGCACACCGCACCGTCAGATCTCCCTGCGCAACGGCCAGAACCGCCCGGTGTATCGTGCGCAGGGGATCAAGGACGCGCCTCCACAGGAGAACACTCAAAGTCAATAAAATCGACAACATGATCAGCGGCGAAAAGAGCGCCGCCCACCTGAGTTTCTTCTCTATGTCTTTGTGGTATTGATTCGCCGATGCCTCCCATCGCTCCGCTGAATCACTGATGGCCTGCAGACTTCCGAGAATCCGATCGGTCAGGAACGTGGCCTGGCGGTGGGAAAAACCGGTGTCATCCGGCTTCACATCGATGAGTGCCTGGAACAATACCGGCAACTCCCGTGCTTCAGATATGGCCGACGAAGAGACAAATACCGGCTCGGCCGACGCTTGCTCAAGGTTTGCAACAAGCGCCGCATGCTGGTTCCGCCATTGTTGCACGGATCGCTCTTCAGCATAAAGAGCATATTCGTGGGTGAGCAGAAGCAACCTGGAAACGTAAGACAGCGTGTCGCGCGCCCGTTTTTCGACCGACACGATTGTTTCCAGTTTGGCCTGAAAGACCCAGTTTACCGCCGTCATGGAGAGCACGACCAGCACGGCAGCCGCAAGGGCCAAGCGGATGAGTGTTCTGATCAGCATAACTTATCGGATTATCGTGATGCCATCGGCACGAACACTCTGCAATGGGCCGAGATAGATGAAGTCGAGATAGTTCAGGCGCCGTTCCCCGGTAACATAACCTTCCCGAAGTGCCCAACGGGCCTCGCTCTCCAACGTTGTCAACAACGCCTGGTCCAACGAAAGGCGGTAATTGTTGACCGGCCACACCCAGTCGATAAAGGATTGATCGAGTTGGAGATGCCCCCGGAGAATGGTTTGTGCCTCCAGCGGCTGCGCTTCGATAAAGCGCTGGGCCCGCTCCAGAGCACCGAGGATTTTGGCCAGATCATCATCTCGGACACCGAGATGCTTCTTATGCACAATCAAATTGAAGGTCAGGCGATAGAAACCTGGCTTGGACAAGACCCGGGCATCGGCAACCGAGTTGATAATCGTGAACGGGTACGGCTCCCAGATCGCAACGGCGTCCACGTCACCGTTGCGCAAAGATTCGGCCATCACCTCAGGCTGAAGATGTATCTTATCGACTGTCTCGGGATCGACGCCGTTCATCAGCAGAAACGTGTCGAGATAATAATGGCTCGCAGACCCAAGCACCGTCCCGACCCGCTTGCCCGTCAACTGGTGCAGGGTGTCAACGCCCACCCCCGTACAGGTAATTATTTTGACATCATCGACACTGGTAACAAAGGTCGCAAGAACGGCAAAATCTTCCGTCCTGAAGCTGGTGAACATAACCACCGACTCGGACGACGTGCCCAGATCCGATTCCCCGTCCAGGACGGCCTGCATGGCCCGATGGCCGCCGATCACCTCGTTGATCTGAAGCGCCACGCCGGATTCACGAAAGTAGCCGTTCTTTTCCGCGACAAAAAACGGCAGCGACAGCGGTGTTTGGGATACCGCAATCCTGAGCGGCTCAGCAGACCAGGCGGTGATCGGCTCCGCCCACGGTACCAGCCCGATCAGCAACAAGAGCCAGACAAAGCGATGGAACCAGCGGTTGCTGGCCGGCCGCCAGGATTGCCAGCGTGTCTCGGCACAACTCTGTTGGTGTATGTATCTCATGATCCCTCATATACCGGCTCAACTGACAAGAGCTTTGTCCATCGCAAAAGCTTTTGCCACCATTGCCAAATAAGATCGCCTACTCCCTTATCTTTTCGTTTTATCATAGCGCGTTTTTTTTATTCTTACCACTCTTGTCCGAAACAGGATTTAAACGAGATGCCCTCCAGGAGAATTGTGGTGTAGGACTTTGGTGCGAAAAAATATCTCATCACAATTTCCGAAGAGGGCAGAGTCATGGGCCGGTCGGCCGTGCCGGAGGCTGCATCGCGAAGGTCCGGCGGGGCACGGAATCGGGCCGCCGGCTTCATCGTTTTGTCAGCCGAACCCCGTGCAAAGATACGCCGGCCGGTCCCGCCCATCAACGGCACGGCAACCCGCAGCAGCCCAGGCGCCAGGCGTGACCGTTTTTTGCCAGCAGTTCATCGGCCGCTCCCGGCCCCCAATTGTCCCGGGGATAGGTATGCAAAACAGGAGCATCGGCGGCGGACCACCCTGAAAGAACCGGGTCTATCAGGCGCCAGGCGGCCTCGATGCCGTCATTGCGGGCAAACAGCGAGGCATCGCCGTTAATGGCATCCACCAGCAGCCTCTCGTAGGCGTCCGGCAGCGTGATATCGGGAAACGCCTCATGGTAGGTGTGGCTCATGTTGACCGAACGAGACTCGGCCATCGTGTCGGGCACCTTGGTTTCGAAACGCAGGTGAATGCCTTCGTCCGGCTGAATGCAGATGGACAGAAAATTCGGGGTGAAGCAGTCGTTGCGGCCCAGATGGAAGATGACATCCGGCGGCGGCTGGAATTCGACGACGATGGCGCTGCTCTTGGCCGGCATGGCCTTGCCGGATCTCAGATAAAACGGCACCCCTTGCCAGCGCCAGTTGTCGATGAAAAGCTTGAGCGCGGCGAACGTTGGAGTTTCAGAGTCCGGGGCAATCCCATCGCCTTCCCGGTACCCGTCGTATTGTGCCCGCACCGTATCTTCAAGGGCAATGGGGCGAACCGTTCCGAGGACTTTCACCTTTTCATTGCGGATCGCGTCGGCATCCAGGGA
>CAYSSK010000031.1:0-35202 GCA_964433645.1 uncultured Desulfofustis sp. | reverse complement strand
GCAGCCTCCTGCGGAACCGTCCGGTCCGGAAAACCGATTTACTTACCAAAGCCTCTTCTACTTGCCGGCTGCCGCGGTGCTCATGAACCGGCGCCAGATCGGCGCCGCGGTACGCCCCCCGTTCTCGCCGCTGCCAAGACTGCTGTTACGGTCATGGCCGATCCAGACCCCGGCCAGCAACCGGTCATGAAAGCCGATAAACCAGGCGTCCCGATTATCATCCGACGTACCGGTCTTGCCGCCCGACGTGCCGGCCAGGCCGGCTGCCTGGCGGCCGGTCCCCTCGGCAATCACCCGAACAAGCAATTGTTTGACCTGGTCGGCGCTGATTTTCGACAGGACCTGCCGTCGCTCCGGCCGCGCCCGGTAAATCTCTTGTCCGTTATGCCCGGTGATCCTCTCGATCAACGTCGGCTGAACGGCTACACCTGCGCAGACCAACGGCAGGTAGGCTCCGGTCATTTCCAGCGGCGACACATCGACGGCGCCGAGGGCCAGCGACAGGTCGGGCGGCAGCTCGCTTGAAATGCCGGCATTTCTGGCCAGTTCATGAACCGGCCTGACGCCGATCTGCTGCATGGTCTTGATCGCCGGAATATTGTAGGAATGGACAAGGGCCGCGCCGAGCGTCACCGACCCGTGAAAGCGACCGGAAAAATTCCGGGGCCGCCACGGCCTGCCGTCGGCCCCGGTAATGGCGATCGGTTCGTCCACCAGCCGGCTCTCCGGTGTCAGCCGACGCTCGAAGGCGGCGGCGTAGAGCAGCGGCTTGAACACCGAGCCGGCCGGTCGCTGCGCCTGAACCGTGCGGTTGAAGGGGGTCTTGGAGAAATCACTGCCGCCGACCAGGGCCCGCACCTTGCCGGAACAGAGATCAAGGCCGACCAGCGCCCCTTCCGGAACCTCTGCCGCCGAGGTGCCGGCCGGCCGGCGCTGGACGATCCCTTCGATCCCGTCCCCGATCACCCGCTGGCCGGCCCGTTGTAAGCGCTGATCGAGGTTGGTGTGGATCCTGACGGCGGCCGTCGCCAGCGGTCGACCGATCATCTTCTCCGCGCGCCGGCCTACCTCGGCAAGATAGTAGCCGTTTATCGACGTCGATGATCCGGCAACTATTGTCGGCCGCTGTTGATGGGCGGTCTGGGCCTGTTCGGGGCTGATATAGCCGTCGGCTACCATGCGGTTGAGTACGTAGCGCTGGCGGGTATGGGCGCGCTGCCAGTACTGTTTCGGAGAATAACGGCTCGGTGCCTGGGGCAACCCGGCGAGCAGCGCCATCTCGGCCAAATCGAGCTGCGCCGCCGGCTTGCCGAAATAGGTCTGGGCCGCGGCCTCGACCCCATAGGCGCCGGCCCCGAGATAGATATGATTCAGGTAAATATAGAGGATCTCATCCTTGCTCAACAGCGTGTCGATACGCCAGGCGAGCATGGCTTCCTTGAATTTGCGCAGGTAGGTCTTCTCCGAAGAGAGCAACAGCCCTTTGGCGACCTGCTGGGTGATCGTCGATCCACCCTGGCTTTTCCGTCCGGCCCGGATATTGTTGATCAGGGCCCGCAGCACCGAATAGAAATCCAGCCCCGGATGTTCGTAAAACCGGCCGTCCTCGGCGGCAACAAAGGCCTTGGGCAGCAACGGCGGCATCTGGTCCAGTCCGACGACGATCCGGTTCTCGGTGAAAATCCGGTCGACGACCACTCCGTGGCGATCGAGGATCAGCGTCGTCTGGAGCGGCTGGTAATTGCTGACGTTTCTGATACCGGGCAGATTCAGCTGCTGGAAAAAAACGAGCAGTCCGGCGAGAAAGACACTGAGCAGCAGCGCCACCGAGAAGAAAAAAAAGATGATGTGTTTCTCGCCCAGCGGCTCGGTGCGCCTGGTAACCGTCGTCTTTTTTGTGTCCGAAACCGCCATCGTCGCCGCCTGATATTGAATATTACGCTGTTACCACCTATAGTAAAAACTCGTCTACTGTAGCCGCGAAGCGAAAAACGAGCAACCGCTATCAAGCCTGACGCATGTCCAAAATCCGCATCCTTCCAGAATCCCTGGCCAATCAGATCGCCGCCGGCGAAGTTGTCGAACGCCCGGCCTCGGTGGTCAAGGAACTGCTGGAGAACAGCCTTGACGCCGGCGCCGACCGTATCGAAATAGAAATCGAGAGCGGCGGTACCCGGCTGATCCGGGTGGTGGACAACGGTGAAGGCATGGATGAAGACGACGTGCTGCTCTGTCTGGAACGGCACGGCACTTCCAAACTCTTCGAATCCGAGCAGCTCAGCGGGATCGCCACTCTCGGTTTTCGCGGCGAGGCCATTCCCTCCATCGGTGCGGTAGCGAAACTGACGATCATCTCACGTCCACGCACCAAGGACTTGGGCACCATGGTGGTTTCCCATTTCGGTACGATTAAAACCGTCCGCGAGTGCGGCGCCAAGATCGGAACCACCGTCGAGATCGCCAACCTGTTCGGCAACACCCCGGCCCGCCGAAAATTCCTTCGTACAGCCCGTACCGAGATCGCCCATATCGATGAGGCGGTCAGAAATTGTGCGCTGGCCCGGCCGGACGTCTTCTTTTCTCTGCACATCGACGGCAGGCAGACGCTGCGGCTCGACCAGGAAGCAACCATGAAACGCCGTCTGGCCCACCTGCTCAATTATCACGGCGAATTGATCACCATCGACAGCGGCCCTCCCGGTCCCGACGGTATTTCCGTCCACGGACTGCTCATCCCGCCGGAGGCGGAGACCCCTGGCTCCGGGCGGTTGAGGCTGCTGGTAAACGGCAGGATCATCAGGGATCGGCTGCTGGCCCACGCAGTCGGTGAGGGGCTTCGCTCTTTCCTGCTCAAGGGCCGTTTCCCGGCCGGAGTCATCGGCGTCACACTGCCGCCCGCCGAGGTCGATGTCAACGTCCACCCGGCCAAACACGAAGTCAGGTTCCGCGACAGCCGCACCGTCCATCACCTGGTCAGCCAGGCGGTTCGTGACGGCATGCTCGGCCGTCAGCACCAGTTGCGATGCGAACTGTTCCAAGCACCCGCGGCGCCGGCGCAGCAGACCGAGCGAGCGAGCGAATCGGCCGCAGCGTCACCAGCCGCCGAGCACTCCGAAATATCGCCTGCCGACCCGGGACAAGCCGAGCCGCAACAAACAGGATCGCCGCCCCGCCCGACGCCGACTCCGTGGCAGACAGCGCCGCCGGTAAGCGCCACCACCCCGCCGGGTACCGGTGAGACTGAACCGGGTCGCACCTACGCCCCGCGGCAACCCGCCGGACCATCGGCCACTGCCGCCGGAGAATCAATCCGGGTCGACGAGTTGCTCGTTATCGGCAGCTATCGGGATCTCTATATCTTCTGCCGAAACCGGGACCGACTGGTAGTGATCGACCAACACGCCGCCCACGAGCGTTTGCTCTTCGAGGAGCTGCGCCGTCAATATGCCGGGGGTCGGGTGGCCTCGCAGCAATTGCTGTTCCCGGTCACCGTCGAGCTGAGTGCCCGGCAGGCTCAACAGGTGGAAGACTCTCTCGACACGCTGAGCCAGATGGGTTTCGCCCTGCGCGACTTCGGCGGCAGCACCTGGGTGATCGGCGCCGTGCCGGCCCTGGCCGGCAGCACTCACCCGCAACATCTGTTATTGGACATCCTCGCCTCACTCGGCGGTGACCATCAGAGAGGCGACGGCTCCGTGATCGACACCATCCTGGCAACCATGGCCTGCAAGGCGGCGGTCAAGGCCGGCGATCACCTCGATGACCGGGAGATCACGGGCCTGCTCAAAAAAATGGCCGGAGCCGACTTGTTCTCCCATTGTCCGCACGGCCGGCCGGTGGTAAAAATCTTTTCTGAAACGGATTTGAAAAAATGGTTCTCCCGCACCTGACCCCCGGAGCCGTGTATCGGACAAGCCGCGGTCTGCTCCTGCTGTTGCCGCTTCTTCTGCTGCTGTTTACCGGCTGTGCCAAACAGCCGACCGCAACGCTGATGGAGGTAACCGCCTACTGCGGCTGCTCCAGTTGCTGCAACTGGGAGCGCGGCAGCTGGAGCTATCTCAAGCTCGATTTCTGGAACAAATACGTCAGCAGCGGTCCTCGGCAGGGTGCCCCCTACTCCGGTCGCACGGCCAGCGGCACCTATCCGCGGGAACCACAGCCTGGATTTTTTTCCCTGGACAGCCTGCAGCATCCCTGGATGATCCCGATCAGGGTGCTGCTGCCCTGGAAGTTCCTGCCCAGTGACGGTACCATCGCCGCCGATACCGCCTACTACCCCTTCGGTACCAGAATGTTTGTGCCCGGTTACGGCTGGGGCAGAGTCGAGGACCGGGGCGGTGCCATCAAGGGACCGACGCGCATCGACATCTTCTATCATTCCCATCAGAAAGCCCTGCAGTGGGGCCGCCGCCGGGTCAACGTAACCATTGACCGGCACTGAGTAGAGGGCCCAATGAACACGCCCGCTGACGCCGAATCGACAGTGATCATCGGCGGTGGCCTGGCCGGCTGCGAAGCCGCCTGGCAGATCGCCCGCGCCGGCGGCCGGGTCCTGCTCTACGACATGAAACCGCACCGCTTCAGCCCGGCCCATGAATCCCCGGATCTGGCCGAGCTGGTCTGCTCCAATTCCCTGCGCTCCAACGACCCCCACGCCGCGGTCGGTCTGCTCAAACAGGAGATGCGGCGGCTGCAGTCGCTGATCATGCGGGCCGCGGACGCCACCGCGGTGCCAGCCGGCAAGGCGCTGGCCGTCGACCGCGGCCACTTCGCGGCGACGATCACCGCAGCGCTGGCCGAGCACCCGTTGATTACCATCACCAGGGAGGAGATCAGTGACATCCCGGAGCCGCAAGACGGCCGCATCATCATCCTGGCCACCGGCCCACTGACCTCGGAGCCGCTCGCGGCAGCGCTGGCCGAGGTGACCGGCAGCGAGCGACTTTTTTTCTATGATGCCATCGCCCCGATTGTCCATCACGAATCGCTCGACCTGTCGGTGATCTATCAGAAATCGCGGTACGACGACGGACCGGGGGACTACCTGAACTGCCCCCTGGATCGCCGGTCCTACGAGCGGTTCATCACCGAGTTGGCCGGGGCGGCCTGCGTGCCCCTGCGCGATTTCGAGGACCCCACATATTTCGAAGGCTGCCTGCCGATCGAGGTGCTCCGTGCCCGGGGCGACGAGACGCTGCGCTTCGGTCCGATGAAGCCGGTTGGCCTGGAACATCCGCAAACCGGCAAGCTGCCCTATGGTGTGGTGCAACTGCGCAAGGAAAACCGGCAGGGAACCCTGTACAATATGGTCGGTTTTCAGACCAAGCTGACCCACCCTGAGCAGAAGCGGATTTTCCGGCTGATCCCCGGCCTGGAGCAGGCCGAATTCGCCCGGCTCGGCTCCATTCACCGCAATACCTTTCTGCGGGCACCGGAAGTCTTGCTGCCGACCTTGCAACTGCACAATCGACCGGATATCCTGATCGCCGGGCAGCTCGCCGGGGTCGAAGGCTACGTCGAATCAACTGCCATGGGTCTGCTCGCCGGCCTCAACGGTCTCCGGCTGGCCACCGGCCACCCACCGCTCGTACCGCCTCCCGCCACCGGACTCGGGGCCTTGATCAGCCACCTGACCGATACCGATCCGCGCCATTTCCAGCCGTCGAACATCAACTTCGGGCTCTTCCCGCCCTGGCCGAAAAAGGTGCCGAAACGGCTGCGCGGCGCCACCCGCGCCCGGCAGTCGGAGGACGCCCTGACCGGCTGGCTGGCGACGCACGGCATCGACTGAGTAACCTACTAACCGGTAGCTTCTCCCCCCCCCACAGTGAAAGTCGCAGCGAACAATACAATCGGCTTTGCGGACGGAAGAGCTGGCCGGTCCTTCACGATGCAGCCTCCGGCAGAACCGGCCAGCTCGGGGAGGCCGATTTTCACCGAAAATATACCAAGGCAATTACGCTACGGATAGTAAGCGGAGGACAGCTGTTTGCGGAGGACAGGTTAAAACCTGTCCCGCCGTTGGAAGTGAATCATCCCGCCGTTGGAAGTGAATCATCCCGCCGTTGGTTATATCTCTGCGAATCCCCAGAAGGGGTAATCGAGGCGATAGGTGGCGATCAGGCCGGGACTGTGTTCCCGGCTGGCGACCAGCCAGAGATGATTGTCGCGCCGGCTGCCGTCCATGGCGCTCTGCTGGTCCCAGTCGGGATGGAGCACAAAGGCGTTGTCGGCACTGTACTCGATATCGCCCGACCCCTTGAAGACCCCCAGGTGCGGGGTTTCCCGATAGGAGCCTTTGTCGCCGCGGGAAAGCTCGGAAATAACGAGAAAGGAAACCTGCATCTCGTCGCGGATCGACTCGAACTGGCGGAGCCAGGCATCGATGCCGCTGCGGCGCTCGCTGAAATCTTTGAACGGGAGTTTATGCAGGCTGTCGACCACGACCACGGTGAACTCCCGCTGGGTCTCGTGCCGCATGAAATCGATATGCCGCCGCATGATTTCCGGCGTCAACCGGCGATCGTTAACGATGCGAAACCAGGTCAGCAGTTTTTTGAACTCCTGGCAGGCCTGCTGGTAGCGCCGGCGATCCTCGTCGTTGAAGCGGCCCTCCTGGAGTCCGGCCAGCGTGAGCCGACTGAGCCGCACCAGAGTGCGCTGCAGGATCTTCTGCCGGCCGTTTTCAAAGTCGTAATAGATCACCGGAATTCCGCGGCGGGCCATGTCAGTGGCAAGCTGGATCATGAAACAAGACTTGCCGACCTTCGGGGCGCCGCCGATTACGTTGATGCCGTGAATGCCGCCGACGGCCCGATCGAGTTTGGCCAGGCCGGTCTTCATGGAACGGAAATCTTCCCCCCGCTGCTGCTCCAGCCGCTTGAAGAACCGGTCGTGCTCCCGCTTCGGCGTGGCAAACGGAGAAAAGGCCCGGGAAGAACGGGCCATCGCGATGACCTCACCACTGAAACCGGTTCCCTTATCGCAGGCGAGTTGCCACAGGCTGTAATTGCGGCTCACGCCGATCGGCCAGCTGAGCAGGCGCACCTTATGGCCGATGCGGGAGGCCAACGACCGGGCCCGGATCTCCGCTTCAGCGTTGTTGACCGTGGCGATGAACAGGGTTCTGATAAAGGCAAAACGCTGCGGGTCGAGAAATTCGAGGACCTGGCTTTCGGGCACCGCCACCCCGGGCAGGCCCATCTGTTTCAGGGTTAACAGACTGTCCTCGCCTTCACAGATCACCAGCGTGCCGTTTTCACAGTGCTGGATTTCCTCGACATTGAACAACTGATACTTTTCGGCGCGCAACGCCTCGTCGCCCAACCAGAACGAGTCGCTCGGGCGGTCCGGATAGACACAGCGCGCGGTATAGCAGTTGCCGTCTTCCTGGAAATAGGGATACACGAGGTATCGCCCGTTATAGCCGATACCGAGCTCACGCAGGACCGGTTCCGTGACACCGGCCGCCTGGAAATAGGCCAGCGCCGATTCGGTCAGATTGTCCTGGAAACCCTTGATCTGCTGATTAAGCGTCTGGGCCGGATAATCGATCTGGCGCAACAGCGGTTCGCGGTCCGGATCAAAACCCGGCGTTGCTTCCGGATTCAGTTTGGCCAGTGCCGTAAACCAGAGGGGAAAGCCGCCGGGAACGCAGCGGTTCAAACAGCGGAAGTAGCCGTGGAAAAAACCATCCGGGTTGATGGTAACCACCAGCCGCTGGTGGCCGTCCAGTCCTTTTTCCGGACAAAACGGGCAATCGGCGCTGTAAGTCGATTTATCGAGCGAACCACCGCTGAGATTACTGATGTAGAACTGGTAAACCGCCTCGGCGTAATCGCTCATCTCTCTCTCGCAAACGGTGGTGACACGATTCAGGGCAACGTGCCGTTTTGGCCGGTCTTGATGATTGCCTGGAGATCGCTGCCGGTGAGATCGTCGACAAATTTGACGTGGACCGAATAGTCATTTTCCATGGCCTGGTGTCTGCGCACGGCGATGATCGTTCCCAGTACCGCTACCTGGCGCTCGACCGCTTCCTCCTTCGGCAAGAAGACCCTGGTGCTGCGACCGAGCAACAGACGGGCGTTCTTCTTCTGGGAAATGCGCAGGAAAAACGACACGCCTCCGGTGGAGATGTCGGACAACTCGCCCTTGGACGCGATACCGGTATCGCGGCCCCTGCTGTCGAGCAGCAGCGAGGTCACGCGCCCGGACAACTTGTGCCGTCGCGCCGCCCGGCGATCCTTGCCGCTCCGCGAAAAAAACGCTTGCAGACTCGCCGACTTCAGGCAAAAATCATGGAGTTTCGACTCCAGCGCCGGCAATTCTTCGCGCCATTTGAAGATGGTGTCGATGCCGAGATAGAGCACCTCGGTCCGGACCAGGCAGGAAACACTCACCGTCCAGACGGAGGCCTCGAAAACAGTATCGGCTCCGAGGATCTCGCCGCGGATCGCATTTTTGACGAGTATCTCGCCGGACGTATCCCGATAGGAGATCCTGACCTTGCCACTGTTGATCAGATAGAGACCGGACTGCATGTCCCCCTGGCGGACGATAAACTGCTCGTTCTCATAGGTGATGCGCTGCAAGGCATGGTAGAAGGTGGCAAACTCCTCCGTAGTGAGTGTATCGTAGAGATCTGACCAGGCTTCGACCTGATCTCGATCGATAGCGGAAATCTTTTCTTCCTCGATCAACTCCGCCGCCCGGATGATTTCGGAAAGGGCCATCGGATCGATCTCGATCAACCACTCCCGCAACGCTTCCGCCTCGGAAAAGCGGTGCTTGGCCACCGCCTTGGCAATGAGTTCGAGCAGCGCCTCGCGGGCCAGATCCTTTTTCTCCTGGGCAATCAGTTCCTTGACCTGGTTCACCCCCACCACCTGGGACAGGGTCCGCGCCAGCACCGTATCGGCCTCGCCTTCCTCTATCACCACGGGACCAGGGCGAGCGGAGGATGTTGAGGCCGGACCGGCCGGCGATGGCCGGCTTCCCCGTTTAAGCTCTGCGGAGACCGCCTTCAACGCTCTCTCGGCGTCAACCCAGACCTGGCTGCCCAGCTTTCGGTTGATTTTTTTGCCGCGGCTGTCGAGAAATGCGCGAAGAGCGGTCTGGACGGCGGCCGTCGGCGTCCGCGACAGGGCCTTGATGATTTCGTCCAGCAACGGCTCGCGAACCGCCTCGGAATAATGTTCCTGGTCGGCCAGCATCACGGCCAGCGGTTCACTCGTCTCTTCATCGGTGAACCGGTGCAGGGCTTTGACGATCTGCAGCAGCATGGATTCACCGGCCGCGGTGAGACAATCGAGCAGCACCTGCTTCCGTCGCTCGCCGCTGATGGTGTAGATGCAGGCAAAGGCCTCACGCTGCACGCGCAGGTCTTCGTGCCTCAGGAACGGCACGATGTCGGCAACCTGCTCCGGCCCGGCCAGCTCCGCCGCCAGTTTGATCAGGTTTCGCTTGCCATACCAGGGCATCGGCTCCGGCAGTTTCTCGAGGATGACCGACAGGACGACCGGTCCCATCGTGGCCAGCAGGTCGATGATCCGCAGCCGATCCTGAGACTCTTCTTCATGCAGCAGTTGATCGACCAGAAAGACGCCGGCGGGCCGCCCCATCATGGCCAGTCGCTCTCCTGCTTTGCTCTTCGCTCCGCTGTCAAGGAATTGTTGCAGCAGGCTCTGAAAGAGCGGACGATTATACGAGCGGTCCTGAATGCGGCCAATCACTGCCGGGATCGGCGGCGGTTTAGCCAACTGGCCGGTGCGAATTTTGTGGAAGAGCGCAAGGATCTGATCGGCACGTTCGAAATGTCCACGCTGGCAGGACGCACCGACGATCACCTGCAGCAGAAACGCAGCTTTTTCGTACGCCGAATCTCCTTCTTCCGATTCGCGTACCCAGGAAATCAGCGCACCGCTCATTTTTTCCAACGATGCCCAACGCTCCTGGGTGAACAGGACACTGCCGACCATGACCAGGCTGCGAATGAGGCGCCGCCGCAGATGATCGTCACCGCCGAGCATTTCCGAGGCCATGATCTCAACGAGACGATCGGCGGTGGCTTCATTGCCTCGCCGATAATAGTTCTCGATTTCCTCCGGCAGGTTGAGCAGCAGTTCCTCACTGCGCAATCCGGCAAGATTGCCGTTGAGTAACGCTCCAATACCCGTTGCTATTCGTTTGTCGCGGCGCTCCTGTTCGCTGCTTTCCAGCAATGAACGCGCCTTTTCCTTGCCGAGATAGAGTTTGCCTTTCGGCGTTTCCGCAAGGAGCCCGACGGTTGCCGCAACGACCGCCGCGTCGATGCTGCCCTCGTGCCGTCGTCCGCCGGATTGCTCGCTGAGCTCCCGGAGCCGGGCCAGCGCCGCATCAAATAACTCGTTGGGAGCCAGCTCGACCAGAGCACTGAAAAGCTGCCGGCCGAAACCATCAGGGTACTCCTGGCAATAGAGTCTGGTCATAAAAAGAGCCGAGCCGGTCCGCAGAACCACTCCTGCGGCGCCGGCGGCAATCTGCTGATGCTGCATCGGTGAAAGATGGCCGCCGACCCGGCGCACGAATCGGGAAAACCCTGCCGACCGGGTCGGGAGCGTGACGCTGTCGGCCCCACTCAACTCCCCACTCAACTCCTGCAGCGCCCGGACAATACCGGCAACGACCAGATCGACCGCCCGCGAGGTATCTTGCAGATAGGAGGCCACACCATCCAGCCGCATGGACGGATCGCGCCGGGCAAACAGGACATCGAGCACATCCTGCGGCACGGCAGTCGTTTCGATCGGCACCTCGACGGCCGCTTCAGTCTGCACCGGGTCGTGCTCCGGTTCGGGAGGCTCCTCGGGAAAGTAATGGGCAAGCCCCAACTCGTTGACGAAAGAGCGGCCGCCTCCTTCCCGGGCAATTTTCTCTTTTCTGGCGGTAAAGACCGTCAGGATGGCGCTGAATATCTTGCGGTCAAAAGTGGGCCGCAGGACGACATGCTCGAGCCCGAGCAGGGCGAGATGGCGATGGATGACCATGTTGCCCAGTTCTTCAGCCACCTGATCGGCCGCCGGAAAACCGCAGACCAGCAGGCCGTCCGCTGTTTTTCCGTAACTGAGCTGACCGACCGTTCGGGAAAAGGTCTTGATGGCCTGATATGCTTTTTCAACGGAGTTGCCGACCTGCGGGGAGGCGGCAGGATAGAGTCGGGAGGTGGTGACTGCGGTATTGAACGCCTTGAGGGCCGCCAGGGCTTCATGTTGTCTGCGTTCGATACCCATTACTGGTGCTCAACCTCATGTTCCATGGATTGTTGGTGCCGCTTCCTTCATGGCGACCCGTTCGCACCCCCTGCCCTGCAGGGCAGCTCGAGATGCGGCCAGGCATCCCGCCGACCGGTCCGCTGCATTCGACCGACCGAAAAGACTCCACCATATCATTCACTACCATGCCGGCATCCCAAAAGTCAAGGAAAACAGCTGGTTAATGGTATATCCCGGAATGCGGCGGGCGCCGCTGTCCGATTGTCGCGAAGATACTTATCTTCCTTTTATATTCTGGTAAGATACAACGTGATCCGGCGAGGTCTTTCAACCATCTTTGGCGGGCTCGGGACGGGAAGCGCGTATCTGGACAATTCCAAACTCGGCTAACAAATCGACAATTTCCGCCAACGGCAGACCAACCACATTGGAGTACGAACCGTCGATCGTTGTCACCAGCATCCCGCCTTTCCCCTGAATTCCGTAGCCACCCGCCTTGTCGAGCGACTCTCCGGTTCGAACGTACGCTTCGGCCAGCGATCTGTCGAACGGGGCGAATCTGACCCTTGTTTCGACACGATCGACACGGCACACCGGTTCCCGACGGCAGTACAGCGCAAATCCGGTGAGAACACAGTGCTCCCGACCGGCCAACCGGCGCAGCATTTCCAGGGCCTCATCGCTATCACGCGGTTTACCAAGTATTTCCGAGTCGAGGACCACCGCCGTGTCGGCAGCCAGAATCCATGCCGTGGCCAAGTCCTCACCAACCAGCCGGGCCTTTTCTTCGGCGATCCGGCACACATAATCACCGGGCTCCTCGGCCGCCTTCGGCCGCTCGTCGAGGTCTGCCGGGCAGATCCGGAAACGCAGTCCAAGCTCCGTCAACAAACGTTTTCTTCGTGGCGAGGCCGACGCCAGAACAAGCGGTTTGACGGTGGCGAACAGAGCGTCGACGGCTTCGTCGTCATCCGGCAGATCGGTCATAAACAGGCTCATCTCTCTGTTGCAGCGTCTTTGTCAAGGTATTCACTTTTTGCAGACAAATCGTCCGGCCGCCTTACAAATTGTCTGCTCACGTGATAAGATAGCCGAAAAAACTTTGCTCAAATCCGTTTCCCGTGACCGGCTATTTGCGACAGCACACCGGCGATGCAGAGCAAGAGCAACTGATTGACGGCCACAGTGCACGGTGACCAGGGAACCATCTTTTCACAGAGACGCATCGATGAGCGAACCCGGAAAAATCATTACCCGCATCTGCCGGCCACAAGAAGTCATCTTCCGACAGGGCGATATGAGCCGGCATCTCTACCTGATCCTCAGCGGATTGGTGGAGATTTATAAAACAATCGACGGCAGCCGTCAATCCATCAGCCGTCTGGGCGGCGGCGAGATCTTCGGAGAGATGGGGCTGCTGACCAACGAACCGCGCTGCGCAACCGCCTCCGCCATCGAGGAAACCCGGCTGATCATGGTCGACGAGCATATCTTCCATAATGCACTGCGCAACAACAAACTGCCCATCCTCAAACCGCTGACCAGACAGTTGGTGCAGCGGTTGCAGGAGACCGAAGCCATGCTGCAAAAAAGTCGTCATCGGGTCAGCCAATTGGAGCGGGAATTGACTGGTGCCCGCGGCCCGCTATCCGGCGAAGGGCGCCGAAGCGACAGTTGAGCTGTTCTTCGCCAGGAGGATCGCGCTGGACATGAGCTTTTCACCCCCCGCCACCATCTCGGAGTTCACCGCCGCCGCCCGTAAGCCGTTCAGCTATGATCTCCGACACAATATCTACATCTGGTTCGGTCTGTTCTGGGGAATGCCGATACCGCTGGTCACGCTCCTGTACGAGCTACGCTTTCTGCGCTCGGTCGACAGCGTGGCCGCACCGCTGGCGCTTTTCGGCTCGCCGCTGCAATGGTTCTTTCTCCTGCATCCATTGCTGTTCGGTGCAGTCTTCGGTATTCTCGGCACAATCCGCCAGGAAAAGGAAAGCGAGCTGCGGCTTCGCCTGCGGCAGCTCAGAGATCTGGCCATCCACGACCAATTGACCGGATTGAAAAACCGTCGCTATTTCGCCCATATTTTCCATGACGAATGTGCCAGGAATCTGCGGCGAAACGAGACGTTGTCACTTCTTTTCATCGATATCGACCATTTCAAGAAAATAAACGACAACCACGGTCACCACCAGGGAGATATCGTGCTGAAAGAACTGGGAACCTTCCTCCAACAGCAATGCCGTCCCTACGATACCCCGGTACGCTGGGGCGGGGAGGAATTTCTCATCCTGCTCCGGGCGACCGATGAAAAAAACGGCCTGCGCTTTGCCGAAAGGATCAGAAAACAGATCGAACAAGGGTTCAGTCCGGCCGTGCCGTTTTTGTTCACCGTCTCCATCGGCCTGGCTGAATACCGGGAAAACGACACGCTTGAAGCGCTCACCGACCGGGCCGACCAGGCCCTCTACCACGCCAAGCAGACCGGCCGGAACCGGGTCGTTTCCTGGAGCATGCTGCAATCAGCCGATCGGCAATGAACCCGCTTCTCGCCATCAGAGCCGTACCGCTGGTCAAGGGGGCGATCTGTGTCGCCTGGCTGCTGCTCTTTGCCCTGCTGCTCCATCGTGATTTTCTCGTCGGGACCATCAACAGTCGTGAAAGTACCGTCCTGGAGCAGGCCAGGCATACCGAATACCAGGGCATCTATTTCAATGACAGGAAAATCGGCTACGTTCAACACCACAGCACCCCGGCCGACGGCAACACGTTGGCCGTCAGTCAACGGGCGGTCATGGATCTGACCATTTCCGGGCAATCTCATCCGATCGATCTCGATCTTCGGGCAACCGTCGACCAAAACAGCCGGCTGCAGGATTTTCACTTTACATTCTCATCGCCGTTTTACCGAATGAAGGCGGCGGGGACGGTATCCGGATCGATCGTCTCTTTTACGCTCGATACCGGTAACTCGATCATCGAAGACCGGATCGACATGCCCGACCCGCCGCTGCTGTCGACGTCCCGGCGTGGTTATCTGCTGGGCCAGGACCTGGCGGTCGGCGAGAAAATCCGTATCCCCTGGTTCGATCCGCTGTCGCTGACCGCGAAGACCTCCCTGGTCGAATATCGCGGCCGGGAAAAGACCCTGATCAACCAGCGCGTGTACCCGCTGCACCGCTTCACCGAGATATTTGCCGGCGTCCGGATCAACGTCTGGCTCGACGATGACGGGGTCGTCGTCAAGGAGGAGTCGCCGGCCGGCTTCGTCTTTATCCGGGAACCGGAATTCAAGGCAAAAATGGTCGATGAGAGGGGCCGGGACCTGCTGGCCGACGTATCGATTAAAATCTCCGGGACCATGCCCGACCCGACCGGCCGCGAAGAAATGCGCTACCGCCTGAAACTGCCCGAAGGGGTTGATTTCGACCTCTCGTCCGGACGGCAAAACTTTGTCGACCCGATCCTTACCATCCGCCGCGAACAGGTGCCAAGCGACCCTTCAGCCGTCCCCGAGCCATGCGCCGACGCCGACCTGGAACTGCAGGCCTCACCGTATATCCAGGCCGATGCCGAGGAGATCATCGCTTTGAGTCGGGAGATTACCGCCGGACTGGTGTCGCCTCTGGCGCAAGCCGCCGCACTGGCCGACTGGGTTTTTGACAATCTGGAAAAGCGGCCGGTCATCGGCATCCCCGATGCGCTGAGCACGCTGAAGGCGGGAATCGGCGATTGCAACGAACATGCCTCGCTGTTTGCCGCGCTGGCCCGGGCCGCGGGAATTCCGACCAAAATTGCCGTTGGCGTGGTCTGGCAGCACGAGGCCTTTTATTACCACGCCTGGAATGAAGTGTGCGTCGGCGGGACCTGGATCAGTCTGGATACCACCACCAACCAGTTACCGGCCGATCTGACCCACCTCAAGTTCGTCGAGGGGGAATTGCAGGAGCAGATCCGGATCGGCGCGTTGCTCAACAATCTTGCAATCGAACCGTTGAGCAAGTGACTTCGAGAACACCCCAATGAGGCCGGCCATGCCCGAGGACGTCCTGGTCCTGAACCAGCTGAGCAAACGATTCGATAGTCTGACCGCCGTCAATGGGGTCGACCTGCGGGTGGGTACCGGGGAGATTTTCGGTTTTCTCGGCCCCAACGGTGCCGGCAAGACCACCACCATCAGGATCATCGCCGGCCTGCTGCTGCCCACCGGGGGCAACGCGTCGATCTGCGGTCACTCGCTGATCGACGCGCCCCGGATCTGCCGGCAATTGACCGGCTATATCCCGGACCGACCCTATCTCTACGAGAAACTGACCGGCGCCGAATATTTGAGCTTTATCGCCAGCCTCTACCCGCACAGCACGGACAGCGACCGGCAAAAGGTCCGGGCCGGGGAGTATTTGCGCCTCTTCGACCTCGAGCAGTGGCGCAACAACCTGATCGAGAGCTATTCACACGGAATGCGCCAGAAGCTGATCATGACTTCGATGCTGATGCTCGACCTGCCGCTCTTGGTGATCGACGAGCCGATGGTCGGCCTCGACCCGAAGAGCGCCAGAATCGTCAAGGAACTTTTCCGGAAAAAAGCCCGCCAGGGCACCACTATTTTTTTATCGACGCATTCGATGGAAATAGCCGAGGAACTGTGCGATCGGGTCAGCATCATCGTCAACGGCTCGATCATTGCCAGCGGCAACATCGACTCGTTGCGGCAGGACCCGTCTTTGGCCGGCAAAAATCTCGAAGAATTATTCCTGCAACTGACCGGCGCTTTTGAGCTGCAACACGTTATCGCCGCGCTGCGCGACGACAGCAGCGGCAACTGACAGGGAGAATACCGTGCAAACCCGGCTGTTTCTCCCCTTTCTCTGCTCCGCCCGAAACCGGCTGCTCGGCCGCGGTGCCGTCGCGCTGAAAACAATCCCGCTGGCACTGCTCGGACTGGCGATCTGCGTTGCCCTGTACGTGATCAGCTGGCGGGCTGTCTCTTACTTTCATGCCCAGAGCGAACTCGGCATCATCCTCAGCATGAAGATTTATCAGATGGCCTGGATCACCATCTTCATCATGCTCGTTTTTTCCTCGATGATCACCGGCGTCTCGACGCTCTATCTATCCAAGGACAACGAGATCATGGTCGCCGCGCCGATCGGCTGGCCCGAACTCTTCCGGATGCGGTTGCTGACTACGTTTTTCAGCACCTCCTGGATGGTACTGATTTTCACGCTGCCCGTTTTTGCCGCTTTTGGCACCGTTTTTCAGGCCGGGCCGCTTTATTGGCCCCTGCTGCTGGTGACCATTCCAACCACGGCCCTGATCGCCAGCGGCAGCGCCATGCTGCTGGTGATCCTGCTGGTCTTCCTGTTTCCGGCCCGGCGGACCAAGGATATCATCTTCTATCTGACGCTGTGCTTCGGCATCCTGCTCTACCTGGTTTTTCGGCTGATGCGGCCGGAAGATCTGGTCAACCCGGAAAAATACAGCCAGTTCGTCGAATACCTGGCGGCGGTTTCCAATCCGGCCGGTCCCTGGCTGCCGGCCGGCTGGACGGCCAACCTGCTGACCGTCTATCTGCTCGACCGGCAGATGGACTGGCTACTGCTCGGACTGCTGCTCTGCACCCCGCCGGTCCTCGTTTTTCTCGGAGAATGGTTGATGGAGAAGCTCTTTATCGGCGGTTATTCCAAATCTCAGGAATCGTTCGGCGGGTATCGCCGGTTTCGACCACCGCGACAGCGCAGCGGCCGGTCCTGGGTTTTTCGCAAGGAGCTGATTTCCTTTCTGCGGGACTCGCGCGAATGGTCGCAATTTTTCATGATCGCCGCGCTGGTGGTGGTCTATCTCTACAATTTCAAGGTATTACCGCTGGAATCAACCTTTGGCAGCACCTATGTGGCCAACCTGATCTCTTTTGGCAATATCGGCCTGACCGGGTTTCTGGCCGCAGCGCTCGCAGCCCGCTTCGTCTATCCGTCGATCGGCGCCGAAGGGGGCGCCTTCTACCTGATCCTCAGCTCGCCGCTGTCGATCGCCCGCTTCTTCTGGTATAAATATCTCTTTTATGTGGTTCCGTTCAGCCTGCTGACCACGGTGCTGATCGTCGTCTCCAACCACCTGCTGCAGATCAGCGGCCCGATGTGGTGGATCTCCCTGTTTTCGGCGCTGCTTATCTGCTGGACGGTGGTTGCCATGGCCCTTGGCTTCGGCGCCATGTATGCCGACTATCACGCCGAAAATCGTACCGCTTCGCTGGGCATCGGCTCCGTTCTCTACTTTTTCTGCGCCGCCGCCTACCTGCTGGTCGTCCTGCTGACCGGATTCTCCCCCGTCTACCGGCTCGTCAGACGCTGGATCTTCCAGCGCGGGCTGCCGCTTTTCGACGCCCTGCTGACCGCCGGCTGGGTCATCGCTGCGGTCCTGCTCTCGCTGGCGATCGTACTGATCATCAGCCGTCGCGGCATCAAGGCGCTCCGGCCGAAATAGCAGCCGAGCAGCGATTCAACAGGCCGCGGGCAGACGACCATCAGCCCCTGATCGCATAGCCGCCGTCCACCGTGATCACCTGCCCCTGCACCATATCCGCGAGGTTGCTGCAGAGAAACAGGGCCACGTCGGCCACGTCCTCCGGCGTGGTCAGGCGGCCGAGCGGGGTACGGCCCAACGCGCTGTCGAGGATTTCATTGCGGTTCGGAAATTTCTTCAACGCATCGGTATCCACCGCTCCGGCGCTGACCGTATTGATCCGAATACCGCGCGGCCCGAGTTCCACGGCGAGGTGACGAACCAGTGACTCCAGGGCCGCCTTGGAGGCGCCGACGGTGGTATAATTCTCGATCGCCCGGGTGGAGCCGAGACTGGAAACGGCGATGACCCTGGCTCCGGTCCGCATCAATGGTAAACCTTTCTGCACCAGGCCGAGCAGGGCCCGGGCATTGATGTCCATGGCCCAGTTCCAGTGACGCTCGGTCAACTCCAAGGCCGGTTTGAGTACGCCGGAAGCGGCGTTGCTGACCAGGATATCAAGGACGCCGAACTCCGTGGTAATGATCTCGAACATCGCGTCGACATCATGCTGCTTGGCGACGTTGGCCTTGACGATCAGACAGCGGCGGCCGAGCGCCTCCACCGCCGCCGCGGTATCCTGGGCGTCCTGTCGATGCCGGACATAGTTGACGATGATGTCCACGCCGTGCTCGGCCAGACGGATGGCGATCGCCCGGCCGATGCCGCGCGACCCTCCGGTCACCAGGGCGACGCGCCCGCGCAAATTGAACATAAGACAATCCTCTCTGCTCAGATGAGCTATTTTTTTAGTATCGGAAAACAGCCGCAGCCCGGCAAAAAATCAGCCGCCGACCGCTCCGCTGTTTGTCGGTACCGGCCAACACGCGGTAACAGGGCCATCGCGACAGCCACCCTCATCCGGCCAGCCCGCCGGCCACCCGGCGCAGCGCGTTGACCACAAAACGCAGCGGATTGAACGGTACCGGAGCCAGATGGATCGGGGCAACAAAGCCCGAGCCGTGGAACGCTGCCGGCATTTCGAAGGGAAACGCCAGCGTCGCCGGGTCGGAGCCGGCCAGACCGCGCCTGCGAGCGACTGCGCAGATCGGACAGCGCTCGGCCGCCAACTCGAGAACGTCGAGCAAACCGTAATCGATGGCCACCGGATTGCGACCGGCGGCCAGACAGCCGAGATGAAGACGGTCGCCGTGGACCGGGCCCCGCCGGTGCATGACCTCGATACCGTCGACCAGGGTCAGGTGCTCCGGCAGCAGGGCCAGCAGATCGAGCATCAGATCGGCAAAGCGGTGATGGCTCGGCCCGTTTTTCATGTGGGCCAGGGCCTTTCTCATGCCGCAGACGATACCGAACACATTCTTGACCGCCAGGGTCACCCGCATCTGCGTGTGCGCTTTGATTTTCGGCAGATTGACAAGCAGATCGCAGGCCAGCGCTTCCTCGGCGACAGCAACGGCAGCGCCATGGGACAGCCGCACCGGCCGCGGGGTGGTGAACTCGACGACCCTGATGTCGAGATCCCCGAGCAGCCTGCTGACTCCCTGCCGCTGCAGAACCTGGCCGGCACTGCCGAAGGACGGCGAATCACCGATGAGCAGCCGGGCGCCGCGATCGAGGAACCACTCGGCCGCCGCTCGCAGGAACCGCCCGTCGGTGCAGGCCAGCGGCGGTGCCAGGGCGCTGACCAGGTTCGGCTTGAGCAGCACCGTCCGACCGGCCAGCGTCGCCGGCAGCCGGCACAGCGGCGCGCACCGATCGAAAAACTCGTGCAATCGGCGCTTCTCATAGGCCGCACAGCGACCGAGCAGGACCGGAATCGATTCGGTCATCACCACGCTGCCGGCCGCCACGGGCCGGACCCCCATACCCTGCGATTAGCGGGCAAAGGAAATGGTCCGGATCCTGACAACATTTTCGTCGTTTTGAATCTCGGCAATAATTTCCTCGGCGACATCCTGCTCCATATCGATGATATTATACCCGATGCTGCCGTTGGACTCGTTCTTGAACGAGCTGATATTGATCTGATGGCTGCCGAGCACGTTGGTGATAAAGGCGATCATCCCGGGCACGTCACGGTTGATGACGATCAGCCTGGTCCGGACCTGATCGGCCGGAATCGTCTCGATGTTCGGGAAATTGACGCTATTGGTGATATTGCCGTACATCAGGTAGTTGGCAAGTTCCCGGACCGCCATTCGCGCGCAGTTCTCCTCCGACTCGGTCGTCGACGCGCCGAGATGCGGGGTCAGCAGAACCTGCTCGTGACCGATCAACTTGACGCTGGGAAAATCGGCGATATAGCCGAGCAACTGCCCGCTGGCCAGGGCCTCCAGCACGGCATCTTCGTCGACGATCGGGCCGCGGGCGTAGTTGATCAGCAGCGCGCCTCGTTTCATCCGGTCGATGAACTCACGATTGACCATGCCCCTGGTCTTGTCGATCAAGGGTACGTGCACACTGACGATATCGGCATCGCCGATGGCATCGGACAAGGTCTGGGCGATCTGCACGTCGGGCAGCAGTTTATGGATGTTGGCCAGCACCGGTTTCGGGTCGAACCCCTTGACCGTCATGTACCGATAAATCCCGCCGTTGGCCAGCCTGACGCCGATCTGGCCCAGGCCGATAACGGCCAGGGTCCTGCCGGCAACCTCCACGCCGCGAAACGCGGCCTTTCGGCGCTCAACTTCCTTGGCGACCTTGTCCGCCTCGATATCGGCCAGCGATTGGCAAAAGGAAATCCCCTTGTAGATATTGCGCTGCCAGACGCCGATCATCGGAAAGACCAGATCGACCACGGCATTGGCATTGGCGCCCGGGGTATTGAAGACGCAAACGCCCCGTTCGGTCGCCTTGGCCACCGAAATATTGTTGACGCCGGCGCCGGCCCGGGCCACCGCCAGCAGCGAGGGGAAGTCATCGGTATCGACCGGTGAGCTGCGGACCAGGATGCCGTGCGGATCCTTCTCGTCGTCGCTGACGACACATTGCGGCCCGAACTGGGCAAGTCCCTTGCGGGCGATGGCGTTGATTTTTCTGATACGATAGAGATTCACGAAATACTCCTTATGATAACGATTTGACGATTGTCCCGCGATAAAGACGGAGTCGCACCCTACTATATAAAACCGGGGCCGAAGGTCAACTAATCTCTCCCAACGGCGGGACTGGTCTCAACCTGTCCTCCGCTAACCACCAAGAAGATCAACCGTTCATTGTTATCAAAACGGTTTCCTGCAGCCGAAACACCCTGTCTTCCCGCCGCGCCAAAAAGCAGAGGACCGGCCGGTCGGGCGAATCACTGCAACCGAGTTGGTTGAGCAGATGGGGAGAGAAGCGGTAGAAGATTTGTTTTTTGATAAAACGGCTACGGTCCCGCCGCTCGAAGAGCCCGTCGACGGAAGCGGGCAGCCGCCGGTAGACCTCGTCACGCAGCTCCTCCAGGGTAACCTCCTGCTGCAGATGATCGGGCAGGAAGCGGTGCCCGCAGCGCAGCCAATCATAGATGAGCAGCTCCCGGCACAGATCACCATCGACCCGGCCGCCGAGATACTCCACCAGCAGATTGCTCAGGGTTTCCTGGGTCGTTGCCGCGCCGACCGAGACGCGGCGCAGATACAACTCAGCCAGGCCGCGGAAGAACTCCGCCATGTCCTCGCCGCCGGCAACAAGATAACGCCACAGGGCAACGAAATAACGATTATTGACGAAGCGCTCCAGACAGCCGCCGAGCCGGTACAGCTCTCGCAGGGCCGCCTCGTCCAGCCAGCGATTGGCAAAGACCGGGTATGGCGGCCGGGGGCTGAAGCGGTAACCATGGAACCGAGCCGTTGCCGCCATCTCGGTTTCAGGCAGGATCTTGAGCAGCCCCATCTGGATATAATGGGGCTCCATGGCAAAGACATCGTTGATCGACCGGGCCCAGGCTGCCGGTGATTCAAACGGCAACCCGAGGATCAGGTCGACATGGAGATGAATCGTTTCCAGTCGCCGCAACCGGCGAATCGTGCCAGTCGCCGTTGCCGGATCGACCGGCCGCCTGATTGCCGCCAGCGTCGGCGGGTTGGTTGACTGCAGGCCGATTTCAAACTGGAAGCGCCCCGCCTCGACGGTTTCGAGAAAGGCGAACATCTCCTCGGTAAAACGATCCGGGGCGAGTTCGAAATGATACAGGGTCGGCCCCTCCTGCTCGGCCAGAAAGCGCCAGATGGCCAGAGCCCGCTGAGGCCGGTCGTTAAACGTCCGGTCGACGAAGCGCAGGGTCTTGGGCCGGTGAGCAAGGATCGCCGCCAACTCCGCCCGGACACGGTCAAGAGCCTTGTGATACAGACCACACTCGGTCGACGACAGGCAATAGGTGCAGGAAAAGGGACAGCCGCGTGAAGATTCGTAATAGACGGTGCGACCGGCCAGGGGACCGGTAAAATCATCCGGCCGATAGGGACAGGTCAGTTCCTTGCCGGCTCCGTGAAACGATGGCGCCCGGTAGTTCTTCGGCACCGTCTGGTGCTGGAGATCGCGGTAAAAATCATCGCCGGCCGCCTCGATAGCCCCGCTGAAGATGCACACCCGGTCCCGGTGGATATAACGCGCGCCGACCACCTCGGCCTGCGGGCCGCCGACTACGATGCGCAGCTCGTCGGAGATGATGAGCAGATCGTCGATGAGCTGTTCGAGCAGCTCACTGTTCCAGATAACCGCGGAAAAAAACAGATAATCGGCGGCCTCGTCGGCCAGGTTCTGCAAGATCTCATAACGGGGATCATTGATGGTGAACTGACGGATGACCACCTCGGTATCGGGCAGATGTCTCTTTACTTCCTGCCTGAGATAAAAGCAGGCCAGGCAGGAGTGAGTGTAGCGGGCATTGACACCGACGGCGATGATTTTCATGCCTTCTCCCGGCCAGGCCGCTGGCGGTACCAGATTTTTTTAGCATCCATGGCCATGCTGTTTATAAGTATCCACTAACGAGGCACAACACGTTTTGTCCCCGGACACTGCACCTGCCGGCAGTGGGTGATTTGTCCGGCATTCACGCTGAAAAACCACTGAACCATCCTGCCGACAAGGATTCCAATGACTCGTCTTTGTACCACGATTCTGTGCAGCCTGGCAATGACCCTTGCCACTGTCGCCGCAGCCGGCGCCATGACCATCGCCCCGGCCGATAAAACCATGCCCCGGATCGAGCTGGCAGTCTCCTTCGACCAGGATCTGGGCCTGCTCCGCGGAACCGCGAAACTGACGCTGCCGGCCGGCAGCGGACTGACCCTGCTGCTTGGTGATCTGCGGATCACCGCCGCACTGCTCAGCCATCCGGACCGGGAGAACCTGCCGCTGAGAATCGGTTCGGCCGAGTCGCTGCCGCTGCCGGCGGCACCCCATGAACAGAACGTGCTGGTTTCCTACGAAAAGCAGGTCGGCGACAGCTTTGCCAACAGCATCACCGAAGAAGCGATCGTTTTGACCTCGGCCTGGCATCCGCTGCCCGACCGGCCGGTCATCTTTTCGCTGACCGCCCGGCTGCCACCCACCTTCCTGGCAATCGGTGAAAGTGATCGGTTGCCGGCACGGGACCGGGACGGCTGGACCGTTTTATCCTTCTCCCAACCGGTCAGGTCGCTGCACCTGGCCGCCGCTCCGTACAAAAAAACCAGCCGCACCGTGCGCGACGGCCTGAGTGTCCACACCTTGTTTCTGCCCGGCCAGCAGGACCTGGCCGATGACTATCTCGAAGCCGCCGCGGCCTATCTGACCAGATATGAACGAACCATCGGCCCCTATCCCTATAACCACTATGTCATCGCCGAAAACAGCAAACCGACCGGACTCGGCCTGCCGACCTTCACATTGCTCGGCAGTCAGGTCATCCGGCTGCCGTTTATCCGGCAGACCTCGCTCGGACACGAGATTCTCCATTCCTGGTTCGGCAACAGCATCGAAATCGCCCCGGGTTCAGGCAACTGGGCCGAAGGATTGACCACCTACCTGGCGGACCTGACCTATCGCAGCGAGGCCGGTGAAGGCGCGGAAGCACGCAAGGAAGCGCTGCTCTCCTACCTCAGCTATGTAACGCCGGCAACCCCGCCCCTGGGCAGCTTTATCGGGGCCGGCCACGACCGGCTGGACAACCGGGACCGGCGCGCGGTCGGTTATACCCGCTCGGCCCTGCTCTTTCATGAATTGGCCGTCCGGCTCGGCGATGCCGCCTTTTCCCGGGTCATCCGGCGATTCTACAGCGAGTTCCGCGGCCGGGCCGCCTCTTGGGCCGATCTGGAAAAGCTCTTTTCCGCCGAGGCGGGCCGGCCGCTGACCCGTTTCTTTCAGGAACGCCTCGATCATAACGAACTGCCGGCACTGGCCGTGGAAGATGTGCACACCAGTTCACGGGCCGATCGGACCGTGCTCAGCTTCACGATCGTCCAGCAGCAGGAGCACCCGTACGAGTTGCTGCTGCCGATCACGGTGAACACCGCCGGCGATTCGATCACCCGGCATCAATTGATCTCGGGGCCGCAAGCCGCAATCGAGCTGGACCTTGCCACCCAGCCGCTGGAGGTTGTTATCGACCGAGACTATGATCTGGCCCGCACGCTGTCAGGGCCGGAGCGCCGGCCGGTCTTCTCGCGGATCATGGGCTCGGATCGGGTCCTGGTGGTGCTGGCCGACACCGGCCAATCCCAGCGCTATGAACCGTTTCTCAAACTGGCCGAGCATCGCTCCTGGCCCGTCGTCGAAGCCGGCCGCATCGACGCCCCCGCACTGGCCGGCAAAGACCTGATTTTCCTCGGCACCTCCGGACCGGAGAGCCGCAGCCTGTTCGGCACCCCGGAGCTGCCGGCCGACGGCTTTTCCCTGGAGATGCGCTTTCATCCGCTACGACCGGAGCGGGTCGTCGCCCTGATCTCCTCGGCCAGCGCCGAGCAGACGGCGGCGGTGGTAGGTCGGCTCAGCCATTACGGCCGGGCCTCGTTTCTCCATTTTCGACAGGGCAGACTGGTTGAGCGGTCCCTCGCCCCGTCCGAGCAGGGGATCCGTATCAGACTGCTGGAGCGACCGACCGGGCTGGCCCGGTCCGATCTGAGCGATTTTGACCGCCTCGCCGATCGGCTCAGCGCCAACCGGGTCATCTATATCGGCGAGACGCATACCTCCCGCGCCGATCATCTGCTGCAGCTGCTGCTCATCGAAGCGCTGCACCGGCGAGATGCCAACCTGGCCATCGGCATGGAAATGTTCCCTGCCTCCAGCCAGCCGGCCCTTGATCGATACATCTCCGATCCCGATTTTACCGAAACAGACTTTCTCAAGGAATCAAACTACTTCGAGGTATGGGGCTACGATTACCGGCTGTTTCGACCAATCTTCGCCCTGGCCCGAAAACACCGGATTCCGGTCATCGGGCTGAACGTCGAGCGGCAGCTCGTCAGCGCGGTCTACAACGCCGGGGGCATCACCAACCTGCCCGACGAGCAGCGCCGGACTCTGCCCGGCGACCGCGCCCTGGACCTGCCCGGCTATCGGGAGCGACTCGTGGCCATCCATGCCCGGCACGCCGGCAGCGGGGACGGCGACCGCAGCCCGGAAAGCTTTATCGAGGCGCAGGCCCTCTGGGATGAGGGGATGGCCAGCGCGATTCACCGCTACCTGATCGGTCATCCGGAAAAAAAGATGGTGGTTCTGGCCGGCAGCCAGCATACCCGCATTGACTCCGGCATCCCGCCGCGCCTTGCCCGGCGGCTCGCCGTCACCCAGGCGACGGTCGGCAACCTGGCCAGTCAGTCGGTGGCGGAGTTGCGCGACACCGTCGATTACCTGTTTTACCTCGACAGCGAGGCGTTACCGGAGCGGGGCCGGATCGGCGTCAGTCTGCAGGAGGCGGAGGAGCCTTCGACCGGCCTGCGGATCGTCGGTCTCGAGCCGAACACCCATGCAGAGACGGCCGGCCTGCGCGTAGGCGACCGATTGCTCGCCATTGACGGACAACCAATTGTCGATTTAACCGATGTCCGCATCGCTCTGCTCGAGAAACGGATCGGCGAGCTGCTGCCGATCACCATCCGCCGCGCCGGGCCGGACGAGCAGCAGCGGGAGATTGAACTCCAGGTCGAACTGAGCGGGCCGTCTGCGGCCCATCCACCGGTGGTGATGCCGGACCGATAGCCGGCGGCAGCGGCCACAGTCCCGGCCTGCTCAGACGTCCAGCTCGATCCCCACCGGGCAGTGATCGGAACCCTTGATCTCGCCGAGGATAAAGGCTTCACCCACCGCCCCGCGATCGATCAGATCGCGGCTCACGAAGAAATAGTCGATCCGCCAGCCGGCGTTGTTTTGCCGTGCATTAAACCGGTAGCTCCACCAGGAATACTGGACCGTATCCGGGTAGAGGTGACGGAACGTATCAACATAGCCGCGAGCGACGATATCGTCGAGCAGGTCACGCTCGATCCGCAGAAAGCCCGAACGATCCTTGTTGGACCGGGGGTTTTTCAGATCGATTTCGTTATGGGCGGTGTTGAAGTCGCCGGTGATCACCAGGCTGCGTCCCTGCTCACGCAGCCGATCGGTATAAGCGAAGAATTCCCGGTAAAACTCGATCTTGTAGTTAAGCCGCTCGGCATCGCGCTGACCGTTGGGGAAATAGACGTTGAAGAGGATAAACGGCCCATAGTCCAGCTGCAGGACCCGGCCCTCCCGGTCGAACCGGTCGACACCGAATCCACAGCGCACCTCTCGGGGCTGGTGGCGGGCATAGACGGCCACACCGCTGTACCCTTTTTTATCGACCGCGTAATCCCAATACGAATCGTACCCGCTCAGATCGAGCATCTCACCGGTCCGTTGGTCCGGCTGCAGCTTGGTCTCCTGCAGGGCCAGGATATCGGGTGCCATCGCGGCCACCGCCTCGGCGAACCCTTTCTTGTATATCGCCCGCAAACCATTGACATTCCATGACAAGAGCCGCATCAAACACTCCTCGTTCACGCTTTTTCAGCAACAGTCTGAAACAAATCGGCCATCACCGTTGGCTCCGGTCGCCGAGTGCCGCCACCACCAGCGCCACCTGGCGGTCGACGGCGCCGCACTGGTGACGGGCCGCGCGGGCGGCTTCGCCGGCCCGGCGAGCCAGCTCCGCGGGATCGTCTAACAACCGCTGCAGTCGCTCCGCCAGCTCCTCGGGCGAAGCAACCCTGATGCCGCCGCCGCTGCGCTCCAGCGCTGCCGCCGCTTCCTGAAAATCTTCGGTCGACGGGCCGAAAAAGACGACACAGCCCCAGCGTGCCGCTTCCATCAGGTTATGGCCGCCGTAATCGACCAGACTGCCGCCGATAAAGGCGCTGTGGGCAACACCGTACAAATCGGCCAGATCCCCCATGGTATCGACCAGGATGAAGCGCTGACGGCGGGCCCGGCCGCCCATGATCTCACTGAGCAGATCAAAGGCCAGCCCCTGCCGGCGGCAGAGCGCCGTGATCTGCCCCAGTCGTTTCGGGTGCCGCGGCGCCAGCAGGCAGATCCGTCCCGCCTCGACCAGGCGACGCAGCAGCGGCACCACCAGCGCCTCCTCCGGGTCGTGGGTCGATGCGGCGATAACCACTTGGTCGCCCTCGCTCACCTGAAGCAGCTGCCGCCAGCGCTCCCGCACCGCCGCGGGATCCTGAAGCGGGACGCCATCCTCCTTGACGTTGCCGGTAACGGTGACGAGCTCCGGCCGAACCCCCAGAGACAGGAAGCGTAGCCGGTCTTTCTCGCCGATCACGGCAAGACGGTCGAAGTGGGCCAGCACTCTGCCGAAAAACGCGCGAAAGCGGTGATAGGTACCGATGGACCGCTCGGACAAACGGCCGTTGAGCAACACCGCGGCGGCGCCGGATCGCTTGATCGAGTCGAGCAGCAACGGCCATAACTCCGTTTCCAGGCAGACGTAAATCGTCGGCCGCAGCCGCCGCACCACGCGGCCGGCCACCCCGGGCACATCCAGGGGCGCCAGGTAGACCGGCAGCGAGGAAGGCAACAGAGACCGGGCAAAGTCACGGCCATGGATGGTCATCGTCGTCACCACGAAACAGGCCGCCGGCAGCTGCTGCTGCAACCGTTCCACCAGTTCTCCGGCAACGGTGATCTCACCGATGGAAGCGGCGTGCAGCCAGATCAGCGGCCGTCCCGGCTGCCGCTCTGCCCCCCGGTACCAGCCGAGCCGCTCGATCAGGCCCCGCCGATGAATGCCGGTCAGCAGAACGATCAGCAGCAGGACGGGAAAACAGAGCCAGAACAGCACCCCGACGATGATGCGGTAGCACCAATACACAGCTTTTCACCTATCTTTTCTATATCAACAGCAGGTCCCCCCGGCTGGTCGGTTTTTCCGGAGGTTGCATTGTGAAGGCCCGGCTGGACGGAGAAGCAGGCCCGGAGGGCTGCGGACAGGACGTCCGCAGCCGGCGGCCAGGCCATGGATGGCCTGTCTGCCGGCCTCGGAGGCCAGCCGATCAGGCCGCAACGCAGCAACCGGAGGAAGAACCGGCCAGCCGTACCGACCAGGAAGATGATTTTCATCGTTCGCTTTGTCTCTCAAGCACGGGGCAAACAGGTTCATCTGAAATGGCGACGATCGCCGTTACCTTTTCGCTTTACGCATCAGCGGGAGGTGTGCTCCCGGATTTGTACGATGCACTAAAACCAGCAATGAAGCAGTCGTCAACCGGCAATCGAATCTCCAGACCGATTCTTGTCAGCGGGTGAGGCCGCTTGACAACGACGAGTGAATCGAGTAGTGAGAACGTTTCCTGTCAAGCGGAACTTCAGGGAGGAGCCGATATGAGCAGATCTATAGGGAAGATCATGCTGATTACCGTATTAAGCTGTTTTATCAATGGAACTGGATCTCCAGTGGAGGCAAAAATGGACGATGGTTTGTACGCGAAGATCTTTACCGACAAAGGAGAAATCCTGTTGTCCCTTGAATTTGAAAAAACCCCGCTGACGGTCGCCAATTTCGTCGGCCTGGCGGAAGGCACCAAGGAACTCGGCGGCGGTACCGGTTCAAGCCAAACCCGGTTCTACGACGGGTTGACCTTCCACCGGGTCATCCCCGACTTCATGATCCAGGGCGGTTGCCCGCTCGGCACCGGAACCGGCGGACCGGGCTATACCTTCCCCGACGAGATCGATACCAGTCTGCGCCACGACCGGCCGGGCATCCTGTCGATGGCCAACGCCGGTCCGGGGACCAACGGCAGTCAATTTTTCATCACCCACGTCCCGACCCCGTGGCTCGACGGTAAGCATACCGTATTCGGCCACGTCGTCTCCGGCCAACAGGTGGTCGATGACATCAGCCAGGGTGACACCATCACGGCTGTGGAAATCATCCGCGTCGGCGCCGCAGCGGAAGCCTTTCAGGCCGATCAGGCCGCTTTCGACAACCTGCTGCAGACCCTGGCCGAACGGCAGCAGGAAAAAGAACTGGCGGCCTTGGAGGCCCAGCAGGAATTGATCGACACCCGCTTTGCAGGCGCAATCACCACACCGAGCGGTCTCAAGTACCTGGTTACCGAGGAGGGCACCGGCGAGACCAGTCCCTCCCAGGGAACCACCGTCACCGCCCACTACGCCGGCAGACTCCTTGACGGCACCCCGTTCGACAGCTCTTATGACCGGGGACAACCGATCAGGTTTCCGGTCGGGGCCGGCCGGGTGATCAAGGGCTGGGACGAAGCGTTTCTGACCATGAAAAAAGGAGAGAAGCGAACACTGATCATCCCGCCGCAACTTGCCTACGGCAGTGCCGGCCGGGGCCCGATCCCGCCGAACGCGGTGCTCGTCTTCGATGTGGAACTGGTTGATTTTTAGGGTTCGGCAGATCCGCCCACGAGAGAGGCGTCAACTCGTGATAGTTTTTACTGATACATCACAGACCGGGTATATTTACCAATCACTCACCCCGGTATTTATCACGATTGTTCTTTTGTCTGCTTTTGGCTACAATAGAACCGACAGGTATACATGGAATGATGGGGGGGTCCGCAACCGTCCATGGAGGAAGATCCAGGCACATGTCACCAGGCAGACAGAGGTATGACCAAATTTGTCGAGAAACGAAAGACCGTTGATTTTCAGGGTTCACTGGACGTCATATCGATAGAGAGCGTCTTCCAGCTTCTCTATTACACCAGTCTCTCCGGGAAACTGCTGTTGCTCAATCCTCCGGCCAAGGCCACCTTCTATTTCAAGACCGGCAGTCTGGTCTGGGGAACCCTGCACACCAGGCAGAAACAATTGGGTCAACGACTGATCGAATCGAACACCATCACGCGGGAACAACTCGCCGAGTGCCTCACCATCCATAGCAACCGGAATCAGCAGGCCCGTCTCGGCGCGATACTGATGGAAAAAGGATTCGTTCAGAAAAACGTCTTGCTTGACTCTCTGAAAGCCCAGGTTAAAGACGCCTTTTTCCATGTCCTTTCCTGGAACCAAGGAACCTTTGCCTTTATTTCCAATATCTCGGCAGAGGAAGAGATCGTCCTTAATGAACGGATCGATCACCTGCTGCTGAAGGGGATCGTCGACATCGATCACCAGGAAAGCAAGAACCCGCTCCAGTAGCTCGGTTTCGACCAGTTCTCCTACAAGCCAATATCATCGGCAATGCGCTGCATTGCCGTCAAACTCAGCTCGCAGAAATGCGGCACGTCGATACCGAGCAATTCACACTCGGCAATGACGGCCCGATCGGCACCGCGGGCAAAGGCCTTTTCCTTGAAACGCTTGCGCACCGACTTCGGTTTGACCGCAGCAAGTTTTTTCTCCGGATTCACCAGCGCGGCGGCAACGATCAAACCGGTCACCGTTTCTCCGGCAGCCAAAGCGTGATGCAGCGGCTTTGACCGCGTGGCGCCGGGATGGGCCTGCGGGTTGTGCAGGCGGATCGCCTCGACGATCTCCGGATCAACCCCGCGCTCGCTCAGTAACTCGGCGGTTCGGGTGGTGTGGGTATCCAGATCCTGGTGGCTTTCGGCATCGAGGTCATGCAGCAATCCGGCCAGCCCCCACTTGTCGCGATCTTCCCCCAACTCCTCAGCCACCGCCCGCAGCACCGCTTCGGCGGCCAGACTGTGATTGACCAGGTGCCGGCTGGGCAGATACGCTCGCACCAGTTCATAGGCTTCTTCCCGGGTGATGCCGAAATCCGTCATGTCGTCACTCCTCTGCAGCTGTCAATAGCGCAGGCCGACCCGGTCGCGAACCAGATCAAGGGTCGCGACGGCTTGCGCCCGGGCCTTTTCCGCACCATGTTTCATGATTCGCCGCACCTCGCCCGGATCGGCCAGAAACTCATCCTTACGGGCCCGGGCCGCGGCGAAATGCTCGCTGATCAACTCGAATAGTTCCAGCTTGATATGACCGTAAGCTGCGCCTCCATGCAGATAAAGGTCGCGAACTTCGACGAGGCGCTGCGGTGAGGCAAAGAGACGGAAAATCTGGAACAGATTGCACGTGTCCGGATTCTTTGGTTCTTCGACCGGCGTCGCATCGGTCTGGATGGCCATGACCTTCTTTTTCAGTGCTTTCCCGTCAAGGAAGATCGGGATCGTATTGTCATAGGACTTGGACATTTTCTGCCCGTCCAGACCAGGCACCGTCGCCGTCTGCTCGTCGATGGCCGGCTCCGGGATGACGAACGTCTCGCCGAATTCGTTGTTGAACTTCTGGGCAAGGTCGCGGGCGACTTCCAGGTGCTGCTTCTGGTCCTTGCCGACCGGTACCCGCTCGGCCTGGTAGAGCAGGATATCGGCAGCCATCAGGACCGGGTAGGAAAACAGGCCGTGACTCGGACTGACGCCTTTGGCGATCTTGTCCTTATAGGAATGACAGCGCTCGAGCAGTCCCATCGGGGCGAGGGTCGAGAGAATCCACGTCAATTCGCAAACTTCCGGCACATCCGACTGCACCCAAAACAAACATTTAGCCGGGTCGAGGCCGAGGGCCAGGAAATCGGCGGCGGCCTCGATCGTTCCTCGCGCCAGCCGGTCACGGTCGTGCACCGAAGTCAGGGCATGCAGATCGACGACAAAAACATAGAGCTGGGCCCGCTCCATATGGCCGATCATCGTTTTCATCATACCGAAGTAGTTGCCGATATGGAGTTTTCCCGAAGGTTGGATCCCTGACAAGATTCTCATGGCGATTCATTCCGTTGATAAGACGTCTTTCCGGCCCGGCCCAGTGCCGGTGCAAAACGGAAGACACCTTACCGGAAAACAAAAAAAAAGGGGAGAGGGAAAAATCCCCCTCCCCGCAACTGCTCTGCCGGCAATCTGGCTGAAGCTGCCGGCTGCCGGACTATTTCACTTCTTCAAAATCAGCGTCGACGACATCATCATCGCCTTTACCGCCGCCTTTCGCCCCGCCGGCCTGAGATGATCCGCCTTCAGAGCCGGTATCGCCGCCTTCGGGGTTTTCCTTGGCTGCCTGGGCGTACATGATTTCCGCCAATTTGTGCGATGCGGTGGTCAAGGCCTCGATGGCGCTTTTGATCGCCGGAAGATCGTCACCCTTCAGGGCGTTTTTGACATTTTCGAGTTCTTTCTCGACGTTGGCCTTGGTTTCGCTGTCGACCTTGTCGCCCAGTTCTTTGAGGCTCTTTTCCGTCGCATGCACCAGGGCATCGCCCTGGTTTTTGGCCTCGACCAGTTCACGCCGCTTGCGGTCTTCTTCGGCGTGCAGTTCCGCATCCTTCTTCATGTTCTCGATTTCCGCCTCGGTGAGACCGGAAGAAGCGGTGATGCGAATCGATTGTTCCTTGCCGGTGCCGAGATCCTTGGCCGAAACGTGCAGGATGCCGTTGGCATCGAGATCGAAGGTCACTTCGATCTGCGGCACGCCGCGGGGAGCCGGCGGGATGTCGGTCAACTCGAAACGGCCGATGGTCTTGTTGTCCTGGGCCATCTCCCGCTCACCCTGAAGCACATGGATGGATACGGCCGGCTGATTGTCGGCGGCGGTGGAAAAGATCTGGCTCTTTTTCGTCGGCACCGTGGTGTTTTTTTCAATCAGCTTGGTGGTCACGCCGCCCAGTGTCTCGATGCCCAGAGACAGCGGAGTGACGTCGAGCAGCAGGACATCTTTGACGTCGCCTTGCAGGACGCCGCCCTGGATGGCGGCGCCGATGGCCACCACCTCGTCGGGGTTGACTCCTTTGTGCGGGGTCTTGCCGAAGATCTCTTGAACCTTGGCCTGAACCCTCGGCATCCGGGTCATCCCACCGACCAGGATAACCTCGTCGATGTCCGATGCTTCAAGACCGGCATCCTTCAGTGCGGTGCGGCATGGACCGATGGTACGATCGATCAGGTCCTCGACGAGGCCTTCAAATTTAGACCGGCTGAGTTTCACGTTGAGATGTTTCGGTCCGGTCGCATCGGCGGTGATAAACGGCAGATTGATATCGGTTTCAACGGTGCTGGACAGCGCCATCTTCGCCTTTTCCGCCTCTTCCTTGAGACGCTGCAGGGCCATTTTATCGCCGCGCAGATCGACACCCTGGTCGCGCTTGAATTCATCGGCGAGCCAGTTGACGATGCGCATGTCGAAATCCTCGCCGCCGAGAAACGTATCTCCGTTGGTCGACTTGACTTCAAATACGCCGTCGCCGATTTCCAGGATCGAGATATCAAAAGTACCGCCACCGAGGTCGAAAACGGCAATCTTTTCCTCGCTCTTCTTGTCGAGACCATAGGCCAGTGAGGCGGCGGTCGGCTCGTTGATGATACGCTGCACGTTGAGGCCGGCGATCTTACCGGCGTCTTTGGTGGCCTGCCGCTGCGAATCGTTGAAATATGCAGGGACCGTAATGACTGCATCGGTGACCTCTTCCCCGAGGTACTCCTCCGCTGTCTGCTTCATCTTGCCCAGCACCATGGCGGAAATCTCGGCCGGTCGATAGCTTTTGCCTTCCACCTCGATGGCCACACTGCCGTTGGTTCCTTCGGCGATTTTGAAGGGGCTCAGGTTAATCGATTTCTGCACCTCCGCATCGGTGAACTTGCGACCGATCAGACGCTTGACGGCATGCAGGGTGCGGGTGGGGTTGGTCACCGCCTGCCGCTTGGCAACCTGCCCAACAAGCCGCTCATTGTTATCGACAAAGGCCACCACCGACGGTGTCGTTCTGTTTCCTTCCGAGTTAGCGATTACCTTCGGGTCGCCGCCTTCCATTACCGCCACACAAGAGTTGGTGGTACCAAGATCAATTCCGATGATTTTACCCATAGTTTCTCTCCTTATATCAAATAAACCGGACCGTCAGTTCCGCTCCGAATTCCTGCCGGACCTATTAGTTGTCAGATAATCCACTATCACAATTCTCATTTATCCAGGGTTGTCAAGGGGATCGACAGACTCTTCCGCACCCCGGCCGATCATTGCCCGGCTCCGGAAGAGACTACCACCCGCGCGGCCCGCAGCAGGCGGTCCTTGTAGCTGTACCCTTTCTCGAACTCACTGATTACATGGTTGGCCGGCACCGAGTCGCTCGGTTCCATGGCCAATGCTTCCTGGGCGTTGGGATCAAACGGCTGGCCGGCACTCGACAGCGGCCTGACCTCAAATTTTTCCAAGACACCGAGCAGATTCTTCAGGGTCAGCTCGACTCCCTCGCGCAGCGCCTCGAGATTTTTCTCCGGATCGAGACCCTCGACGACGCCCTGGTTGACGGCCCGTTCGAGGTTGTCGACCACCGGCAGCAGTTCCCGGAAAATCGGCTCTCCGGCGTACTTGAGCATCGTCGCCCGTTCGCGTTCCATCCGCTTTTTGTAATTCTCAAACTCGGCGGCAACACGCAGCACCTTATCGCGCAGATCGGCAGATTCGGCAAGCGCTCTTTCAAGCTGCTGCTCGATGCTCTGATCCTCCGGCACGAAGGCTTCTTCTCCCACGTCAGAAGGCGTCGTCTCCGCTTGTTCCGCCACTTCGTCTTCCCGGGGTTGTTCGTGTTTGCTGTCCTTACTCACCAATACCTCCGCTGATAAAACCTGCACGTGAACTGAGCGATGCGCACGCAATTGTTCGTCCGGGACACTCATCCCGCGGACGCGTCCTCAAAGCTTGTGCGAACAATAATGAGCGCATTTTTCATTGTCAAGCCGGCCCGGGAAAAAAGCAAAGAGCGGGGTTCGGCCCGATTTTCACCGTGCCGCACGGAACGGCAAAAGGGTAAGAAAAAGCAGAGAGGGCCCGGGCCGGCACCTCGGGAGACAAATCCCGAGGCACTAACCCCCATGCCCGAAGGTCACAACGAAGCATGAAAATCGGTATCGTGGTCGGATGGGCTGGTTGGCTCTCCCTCCGGCTGCTGCGCTGCGGCCTGATCGGCTGGACTCCGAGGCCGGCAGAGAGGCCATCCATGGCCTGGCCGCCG
>CAYSSK010000030.1:0-36248 GCA_964433645.1 uncultured Desulfofustis sp. | reverse complement strand
TGAATTCACCCTCCATACCGATTTTCCGGGAAACGCCGAAAGGATCTTCCTTTCGAAACACTCTGAACTGTGACCGATCCTATATTTGTACATTTGTGTTGTCAAGTAATTTGCCATAATATTGTGCGCTCACTCGTAAGTAATTTTTCCGAAAGCATCCATAGTTCCCCCATGATGTATAATAAATACCATAATTTATAGACATTCTCTGGGCATCGATGGTAATCTTTTCGAAGGGCGATTTTTTCGCTTTTATCGACGATCATTAAAAATGGACGCATTATACGCCCATTTCTTTGTCGCTTTAGGCTAACGAGAGGTCACAACGAAAACGAGACTTTTTTGCCCCGATCGTCGGAGGTGGCTCGCCGTTCAGGAGATTGCAGCCTGAAGACCCTGCGAGGACCCGGAGCCAGAGTCGAAGAAAAAAACACCACAGCCGATGAAGGTGAACGGAAAACAGGTCAAAAGCCGGCCCGAACGTTCATTGAGATTTAGGTGCTGTGCGCAGCAGCCGGGCCACCAAACGACGAACGCCCCGTAGCGCTGGTAAGCGCTACGGGGCGTCAGGAGGGCCGGGATTAACGAGGCGAGGATCGTCTAGAAGGCGACCTTCTTTTTCCGTTGCGGAACGGGCTCCAGTCGCCTGATCTTGTTGGGAACCATGGTGTTGGAAAAGAAAGCACTGCACCGTTGTCGTTTTTCGAAGGGACAATCGATGATGTTCCAGCACGGGGTATAGGAAAGCAGTTTCTTGACCGCATTGATGCTGATCCCGTGATCGTGGATCATCTCGCGCAGGCACTCTATCCACTTGATGTCACGCATCGAATAGTAGCGCCATTTCCCTTTCCGCTCCGGACGAATCAACCCGCTCTCCTCGTAATTGCGCAGCGTTCGCTGATGGACACCGAGAATTTTCGCTGCCATGCCGATGGTGAATATTGCTTCGTCTTCAGAGATCATGAAAGGCCTCCTTACGGGTGCACGTGGTGTCGCGGCACGTTTTCTTATCAGTCCTCATGATGGTGCCGGAAACTCTCGCCAAGGTAATATTCCCCGATCAGGAAACAGGCGCCGAGGACGCCGATACCGCTCAGAGCAATGGCGATTTCCGGAGCAGTCGCGGAATACTGGTGGTAGGTCGGAATGCCCTCGTTCCCCGGATACTGCGGAATGATCTGGCCGGCGACCACCAGATTCAGCCGGGCGAAGAATTGACCGACCAGGATCATCAGAGCGGCCAGGGACATGGCCTGAACCGACTCCAGTCGGGTAATGAGCAGGACCACGAAGGGCAGCACCAAGCCGATCCCGATTTCAAAAACCCAGAAGCTGTTGGCCAGGGGGCCGGACGTCAGCACTGCCGCCGCACTACCGAGAGACTCCGAACCGACCAACGCGTTGAGAAATTTCCAGCCGGTGGCGATGCCGATCAGAAAGATCATCAGCATCATCACTTTGCCGCCGGTCTGCATCGCTTCAAAGGTCTCCTTGCTCAGTGCTTTTCGGCGAAGAGCAAACGAGCCGTGCGTAAAGAGAACGATCGCCGCCGCGCCGGAAAGAAAGGCGGAAGCCAGAAAGAAAACGGGTAGTTGCGAGCCATACCAGAACGGCCGGGCATTGAGCGAGGCAAAAACCGACCCGAGATTGCTGTTGGCAAAGAGCTCGGTAACCGCGGCGCAGACCCCGAGTATCACCGCCAGCTTATAACGCCTGGTAATGATCAGAAACAACTCGGCCATCATGATGCCGACCGCCATGCCATAGAGTGTTCCCATCCACCAGATGTTCGAAGTCGGGTTCGGATAAAGGATCACTCCGAACGGCATCCGCCAGACATTTTCCAACTCCAGGCCGATCACCAGAAACGCCCCCATGATGGCGGCAATCGACAACCAGACCATCCGGTTGGCCAGCGGGGCCAGATTGTTGCCGCCGAACAAGTGGCTCAACGCGGCCAAGGCGCAGAGACCGGTTGAGATGATCGCCAGATAGGCATAGGTGGAAATGGCGATACCCCACGGCACCTCGCGGGTTACACCGAGCGAGTGGTGATGCCCGACATAGAGGGCATAAAGACCGGCCGATATACCGATGGCGACAAGACCAAGCATCACGGCCAGCAGCAGGTTGAACTGCGGCCGGCGAAACTCCTTTGCTCCGATAACGGCTGCCTGTGACTGTAGAGACATGGTTCCTCCTTGATGGTTATATGATATTTAGCTGTTTCTGACTCACTCGTCGATTCGTTCCGGTTCCGTCATCTCGACCCCGGTTGCCTGCCTGCTGAAAACAAAACCGAGAGCGATCGGCGCGGCAAAGGGACCGAGAACCATGAACAGGACCAGACACACGGAAAACCAGACATACTCGCTCGCTTTCTCGCGCCACCCTTCCTGGACCAGTGCCAGCGGAGTCCGGATGTTTCGAGCTGTTTCAATATACGTTGCGGCCATGACGTTCTCCTTGGTGGAGGTGGTTACCAATACCCTGTGCCCTTTCTAAAGCAATGGACATGCCAGCACCTCTTGGAATCCCTCATGGCCGCTATTTTTTAATGATATCAATCTGTATTAACAGGAAATAAATGTTTTGATTAAGTTCCAAATCGTCCCCTTTTCCGGTCGATTTTCACGAAACATCTTCCCCTTGAGGCTCAACATGCTTCCTTGAGGAGCGCGGCGATGGCGCATGCTGCGCCATCGTTGTATATTCGAAATTTATCCTTTTTTATCGGAATCTTACGACGAACGACAACTCATTGGACGAGCATACCGCTCAAAAAAGACCATGCCTGATCGTTGAGGCAACAATAAAGAAAAAGGAAAATCGGACAGTTAAGAAGAATGGCCAGAGAAGGCGAAAATTGCGTCCCAGGTAAGAGCTATCCGGGATATATGGAAACGGAAACTAAAAGGATTGACCGACAACGACACGAGTGGTTCCGCCGGCGCATGCCGGCGGAACCACTCGCCGGTGGCTCAGTGTTCGGTCCCGTGCGCCGAATCCTCCGTTTCACCCATCAGTCGGCCATAGCCTCTGACCCCGATATGACAGGCCGTGCAGCGGGTATCGGAAGCAAAAGCGGTACTGCCGTCGTGGCAGGCACCGCAGTAGAGGCCGTCGTAGAGGGATTCCATGACAAAATCATCGGCCTGTTCGGCGGCGCCGGCCTGCATCGTGAACAGATCGTCGTGACAGGATTCGCAGTCAAGTCCGATATCTGCCGAATGGGTCTCATGTTCGAAGATCACGGCTTTAACCGGTTTGGTCCAGACAATGGCATCTTCCGGCTCACGGTGACAGGAGGCGCATTGCGAGTTCACGTCGAACGCCATGCTGCCGTCATGACAGGCGCCGCAATACAGCCCGTCGCCCATGGCGGCCATCGTAAAATCGTCCTGCCCTTCGGCGGCACCGGCCTCCATCTCAAAGAGATCGTCGTGGCAGGATTCGCAATCAAGCCCCATCTCCATGGTATGCAGCTGATGACTGAAAAAAACACCCTTGACCGGCTCGTCCCAGACGATCAGCGCCTCCGGACCGTAGGCATCCTCGTCGTAGGGTTCCTCGACAGGGGGCTGATCCGCAGCGGAGATCAGCAAATACGTTAAGAGAACGGCACCGGCGAATCCTGTTGCAACTATCTTTTTCATTCTTCTCTCCCGCATGCTCCACAACTCAGGTGAGCATCACTGGTGGTATTCTTGACTCGATTCTGTATCCGCAAAGCATCGCATCTCAAGCATTGGTGTAAAAGACATTCGGCACGGCACCGGTTTCCGGCCGAAGGACCCAGACGATCGACCCCGGTGTGTGGAGCAGCCGAAAGACCCGGCTGTTGGTATCACTCAAATCACCGAAGACCCGAACATCGGCGGGACATGCCTCGACACAGGCCGGAGTGGTTTCTCCTTTGGAAAGACGGCTTTCCCAGCAAAAATCACACTTGTCGACGGCCCTCGTTTCCTCGCTGAAATAGCGGGCATTATAGGGACAGGCGGCCATACAGGTCTTACAACCGATGCAACGGCTGTTCTTCATCACCACGATACCGGTCTTTTCATCTTTCCAGGTTGCCGTGGTCGGGCAGACCCTGACACAGGGCGGCCGGTTGCACTGGTTGCAGAGTACCGGCATGAAGATGGTTTCCTGTTCGCCGCCAACGATGTCGCGCCGCCGCTCGAGGATGATGGTCCGATATCCGTAAGGCGGCACATTGTTGGTCTTGACGCAGGCCTCCATACAGAGCTCGCAATCGATGCAGAGGTGTTCCCGAAGCACCATGGTGTAGTGCGGGCTGTAGGGATATTTACCGACCTTGGGTACCGGTCCTTCCGCCAGGGCATCGACGACCGATGTCAGTGACAAGACGGTCCCGCCGAGATAGACCCCGGTCACGGCCAGGCCGATTTTCAGAAAGTTCCGTCGTTCTTCAGATGGCAGCGTATCAGGTGATTCCGCTTTCATGGTTGCCAGTTCTTTTATTTTCATCTTCAACTCTCGTAATGGTTCCAACCAAATCAACCGATTGACATGCCGGCCCCCAGTGCGCCCCGGCCAGACACGCGCCGCTCATTTCACCCGGTCGGTGTTCCCGGCAACACCGGGTAGACACTGTTGCTCCGACGATTACCGCGATCACGCGAGTCTCAACCGCACCCGGCAGTGCTGACGACCCGTGCCGACCGGCTGTTGACCCCTCGACAGGCTCTTATCAATGCCGTGGTGTCGAGCTTGAAAAATGCCTGTCCATAGTGACAGATCGCTACGCTAAAATCAACTTCAATAAACGGTATATGCACCAAAACAAATGGGTTAGCCTACCACGGTGTGTTAACCATCGTCGCGCCTTCAGATTATTAAGCAATTAGTTGATTAATAAAACAGACTCGGTGAAGAGTACCTGGGTACTACGTTTGTGTCAATGCTTTTTGAGTCAACTCCGCTCGTGCAACGTCCGCACCGGCATCACGATCGACCGGTCGGTTGACGGATCGACGCTGACCCGCCGATCGACGGGAGTCGTCTCCACCCAGACCCGGCGATCAGCCTCCGGCAGGCGATGCCCTCGTCCGGTTGGACCCGAATGACGATCATGTTCGCCCGGTCGGGCATGGCCAGGTCTCCGGTAGCTCCGAAGATGACGATCATCTGTGCCTCGGGTCTGGTCATGGTTCATCTCCACAATCGGTCAGGACAAAATGTTCACGCACACCCTTGATCAACCGTGCCGGACACTGTTCGACAGGACCTTCTTCATTGAGGTAGTCGCGAAACGCCGCCCGTTTTTCATGCCCGACCAGGAGCAGCACGGCGGTACCCGAAGCGGCGATCAGTCGTGGGGAGGCGCTCATTCGTTCAGGCGGCGGCTTCGGGGCTGTTTCGGTCAGCAGAAAGAAAGGCTCACTGCTGCGAATCGTCTCGTGCTCGGGAAACAGCGAGGCGATATGCCCGTCAGCTCCAGCGGACAACAGCGATACATCAAAACATCCGCCGTAATCCATGAGCAGCTGCCGGTAGCGCTCGAGCGCGGCCGGCCCGTTTGCCGGCTCATGCCGGTATGGGTGCAGGTTGTCGGACGGCACGTACGGCTCGACAAAGGACGAAACGAGCTGAAAATTGCTGTCCGGATGATCGAGGGCTACCAAGCGTTCATCGAGCATGAACAGGTGGACCCGGTTCCAGTCCACCGGCTCCCGGCCGAGATGGGCCAGAACGGGGCCGACACTGGAACCGCCGACGACGCCAAGCACCGCCAGATCGCGAGCGGCGACGGCCTGGCGCAGCGCCTCGGCGACCAGCCAGGATGCTTGTCGCTGGATTGCCGCCCGTTGTGCCCGGATAATCATAGCGTTTCCCGGTGGATTTTTTCGTAACTTATACGTATCATCGTATAGCAGAAGATCATCCAAATGACAACCACCTGTCGGCCGCCGCTCCCGGCTGCCCCCGGCCCATCATGACCGAGCCAGCCCAAAGAGTCACCGCTTTCGGCATCCCGATCAAACCGGTGCTCTTTTTCGCCGTTCTTGCCGGCATCGTCCTGACGGACATCGATTACCACCGTATTATCGAGTCCTACGAGACGCTGCCGTTCACCGGACAGCCCGGGACGAGCTCGGGACAATCGAGCACGACGATGCCACAGGATATCGTCGCCACGCCGGAGATGATCGCCCGCGCCCGGCAGAAAATCGAGGCCGCCCGCCGGGGCGAGCGGGAAAACGCGCCCCACCCTGCTCCCTCCGATCGTTTTTATTATATCATCGAGCTTTTTTCGGGCGGGAACCTCGAAGCAGCGGAGTTGACCATCCGCCCCGACCGGCTCATCCTGACCTCCGCATCGGGAATAAAGACCGTCATTGACCGTCGATCCGTCAAAAAAATCCACCGTTTCAAACTCCCGCAGGAACGTCCCTGAACAACGGTGACCACCCACCCCGCCTTGCCTGAGTGCTTCCGGCACGCTATACTGAAAGCACGTGCGCAGCTCGCTGCAGAAGCGGGGTGCTGTCCGCATGTTCCGCCCCACCCACAATCAAACCAGGAGTCCCCATGTCACCCGACTATTTTCACGGCGTCTTTCCCTATATCGTTTCACCGATCACCCCTTCCGGCGACATTGTTGAAGACGTGCTGGTGCGACTCTGCGACGATCTCATAAAGGCCGGGGTCCATGGCCTGACCCCGCTCGGTTCCACCGGCGAATTCGCCTACCTGTCCTGGACACAGCGTCGGCGGATCGTCGAGATCGTGATCGCCGCCGCTGCGGGTCGAGTACCGGTGATCGCCGGCGTTGCCTCGACCACCATCGCCGATGCAACCCGACAGGCGCGCGACTTTGCAAACCTCGGCTGCAGCGGTATTCTGGCTATTCTCGAGGCCTATTTTCCACTCTCCGAAGAGGGCATCTACACCTATTTCAAAGCGATCGCCGATAGCGTCTCGCTGCCTGTCGTACTCTACACCAACCCCAACTTCCAGCGCTCTGACTTGAGTCTGCCGACCATTGAGCGGCTCAGTCATGTTGTCAATATCGGCTATATCAAAGATGCTTCGTTCAACACCGGCCGGCTGTTGTCGATCATCAATCGGGTCGAGGGACGGATGCAGGTCTTTGCCGCCTCCTCGCATATTCCGGCCTGCGTGATGATGCTCGGCGGTGTCGGTTGGATGGCCGGGCCGGCCTGTCTGGCGCCGGGACAAAGTGTGGAGCTCTACGAGCTGTGCCGCAGCGGCGACTGGCAGAGGGCCATGGATCGGCAACGACGACTGTGGGGGTTGAACCAGGCCTTTGCCCGCTACAACCTGGCCGCTTGCATCAAGGGCGGCCTGCAATTGCAGGGCTATCCGGTCGGTGATCCGCTGCCGCCGCAAACACCGTTGTCCGAGCAAGGCAAAGAGGACGTGGGTCGGGCACTGCGCGCCGTCGGGGCGCTGTAAGGCGTGTTGCCCGCGAACCGATCGCGGCCGGCAAAGCGACTGGCGGCAATCGCAGCGACCCGCCCAGAATCAGCAGACCTGGCGTCCCTGCCGCCAGACCTGGCGGACCACGGGCACGCCGTCGACAACCGAAACTCGCACCAGATCGGCCCGCGTGCCGACACGGATCTCGCCGCGATCGGCCAAACCGGCCATTTCCGCATTATTCACGGTAACCATGGCGATGGTTTCAGGCAGTGGCAGATCACAGCGGTCGGCGAGCAGAAAGGCGGCATGGAGCAGGCTGGCCGGCACGTAATCGGAGGAGAGTCCGTCAAGCAGACGGCCGGCCGCGACATCGCCGGTCGGCACATTGCCGGAATGCGATTCGCCTCGCACCGCGTTGGGCGCCCCCATAACCACCGCCATCCCATAGTGCCGGGCCGCCCGGGCCGCGGCCAGCGTTGTCGGGAACTCGGCAATGACCACGCCGTCTTCGGCCGCACCGGCGCAATCGTCGATGGTCGTATCGTCATGACTGGCCAGTACCAGCTGCCGTTCCCGGGCCAGGGCCACCACCAGCCGACGATTCCGGACCGCATAGCGCTGCTGGCGATGGACCAGATCCCGGACGATCGCGTCGGCCTCCTCGTCGGTCCATTTTTTCTCCCGGTGGTACAGCCGCCACTTGCCGAGGTCCGACCATTGCCGCTGACCCGGCGTATGGTCCATCAGCGACAGCAGCCGCACGCCGGCGTCGGAGCCGTGGCGCTCGAGCAATTCCTCGAGGCGTTCGTCGGCCAGTTCGCAGCGCAGGTGAATCAGGTGCTCGGCCCGGAAAAAGCCCCGCCGGTTGCACTGGTCGATGGCCGCCAGCGAGTCGGCCAGGACCCGCGATCGCAGCGAATTGGCCCGCCATCCACCGACGGCAATGGCGTCGAACACCGTGGTAATGCCGGCCCCGGCAACCTGGCTGTCATGGGCCAGGGCGGCAGCCAGCATCGATGGCCAGATCACCCCGGGACGGGGCTGAATGTTTTTTTCCAGGTTGTCGGTATGCAGCTCGATCAGGCCGGGCAGCAGCAGATCCCCTTCGCAATCGATGCCCCGGGCGGCGGCGCCATGGTGCCGTTGTTCATCGACGGCGCTAATCAGACCGCCGCACACCTGCACGCCGCCGTTGAAAATCTGGTCGCGGGTAACCACCCGGGCGTTGAGAAAACGTTGTTCCATGGTCTGTAATCTGCCCGATCAGAGCAGCAGTTTGCGGAGTTGCGAAGAAAACATATCGATCAGACTGACCGCGACAACGATGACGATGATAATCGCCGACGCCCGGTCATACTGGAATGCCCGGAACGATTCGTAGAAAATGAAGCCGATGCCGCCGGCGCCGACGATGCCGAGTACCGTTGCCGAACGGACGTTGGTCTCGAAGCGGTACAGGGTCAAGCTGGCCCAGAGCGGCAGAACCTGGGGTATCACCCCGTAGATGATCTCGTGCAGATAGCCGCCGCCGCTGGAACGGATGCCCTCCACCGGGCGCATGTCGATGGCCTCGACGGCCTCGGAGAAAAGCTTGCTGATGATGCCGAGATTGTGGATGAACAGAGCCATCACGCCGGCCATCGGCCCGAGGCCGACCGCGGCGACGAACAGGATGGCAAAGACCAACTCGTTAATGGCCCGGGCGGCGTCCATCAGGCGCCGGGCCGGAAAAACGACCCAGGCCGGGGCGATATTGTTCGATGACAGAAGCGCGAACACGACGCCGAACAATACCGACAAAAAGGTGCCCCACACCGCCATATAGACGGTCTCCAACATCTTTTCGACAAAGACGCCGACATCGTCGAAATCGGGCCGCAGGAAGTCTTTGCCGAAGGTCATCATGTTGCCGGCATCGGTAAAGAGCATCGGCCAGTTGTTCATCTCGGACGGATAATAAGAGATCCCGAGGATGGTGGCCAGAACCAGCGCCACCGAGATGTTGCCGAGGATGATCGGCCAGCGGGGTTTGAGTTGTTCGGCAACCGCCGGTGTCACCTCGGTGCAACGGCCGCCGCTTGGTGGAATTTTTTTCATGAAGATCCCGAGGGGTGTCGCTTTTGCTGATGGAACTCCGCTGAGCTGCAATCCCGGTTCAAGCGGCGCCCGCCAACCGTCTCTTCCGTCAAGGCCGCCGCGGCAATCGCGGGAAACCCTGACGGAAGATGGTCACCTTGTATCAATAGCCGCTTTTACCGATGATCTCGTTGTACTTTTTCAGCTTCTGCTCCTCTGCTGCGATGTCCTGCAAGGCCGCATCGTCACCCTTTTCCTGGGCGCTCATCTTCTTTTTGAACAACTCGATCTGCCGGACCTCGATCAGCTGGGCGTTGGAGGAGGCGAGAAACGGCCCCCAGCCGTCGGACATCTTGGCAAGGTTGGCGCGCTCCCGCTCGATCTTGTCCAGGTCGCCGAACCGACCGTACTGAATGAAGAAATAGAGGATTTTCTCCTTCAGCTCCTGCGGCAGGTCCTTGCGCCAGACCATCGGATCCGACGGGATCAGCGGCGAACGCCAGATTTCCTTGATGTTGGCCGCCATCTCAGGCTGGGACCTGGCCAGCCGGGCGTACAGTGATTCGGTGTTGTTGGTGGCCACATCAACCTTGCCGGTGGCGACCGCGATGGCGTTGCCTTCATGGTTGGAGGCGACGATCCGCTTGAAACAATCCTGTGGTTTCTTGTTGTGCATCGCCCACACGTAATAGCCGGGGATGACCGTTCCGGACGTCGAGTTCGGGTCGCCGGCGCCGTAGGACCGCTCGCCCTCGCACTTAAGCACGTCTTCTAAACTGTTCAGGCCGGAATCCTTGTGGGTGATCAGCAGCGAATAGTAGCCTTCCGAACCGTCATCCTTGATGGTCTGGGCGAACACTTCGCCCTCGGCGCGATCGACCGCCTCGATCGCCGATTTGTTGCCGAACCAGGCGACATCGACCTTTTTGAAACGCATCCCTTCGATGACGCCGCCGTAATCGGACGCGTAAAAGGATTTGACCGGAATTCCAAGATAGGCTTCCAGGTCTTTCATGAACGGTGAAAAGCCGGCCTCGAGCGCGGTGCTCGATTCCGTGGAGATAATTCCGAAATTGATCTGTTTCGGCATCTCGGCCATTGCCATGCCGGCACTCATCACCACCGCGCCGGCGGTCAACAACAGTTTCCGCAACATTCTCGTTCCTCCTGAATTGATTTGTTTTGATCTGGTTTACCGCAAACGGCAACCAACCGTTCCTGTCAAACCGCCTCCAGCAGCGGCTCCACCATTTTCCGGGTGCTGTCGCAACAAGGATTTTCGGCCCGGTAGATCTCGGCCAGGTCGCGCTCCCGCAGATGAGTCGGATCCCCGTCATAGACGATTTCACCGTCTTTCATCGCGACAATGCGCGGACAGCGGCTGCGCGCCACGTCGAACTGGTGCAGGGAGACCACCACCGTCGTGCCGTCCTCGCGATTGATATCGCCGAGCAGGTTCATCACCAGCTCCGACGATGCCGGATCGAGCGAGGCGATCGGCTCATCGGCCAGGATCAGTTTCGCCTCCTGGGTCAGGGCTCGGGCAATGGCACCGCGCTGCTGCTGGCCGCCGGACAGCGTCGAGGCCCGCTGATGCGCGTAGTCGAGCATATTGACCCGCTCGAGCGCCTGCAGCGCGCGAATCTTTTCCTGGCGCGGAAACATTTTGACAATCCCTTTCCAGCTCGGATTATGAGCCAGCCGGCCAACCAGGACATTGGCCAGCAGGGACAGCCGACCGACCAGGTTGAACTGCTGGAAGACGATACCGACATCGCGGCGCAGGGCGCGCTGCAATCCGGTACGTTTGCCGGCCAGCTGCACCGACTGCCCGAACAATTCGATGGACCGGCTGCTGTTATCCATGGTCTCCAGACCGCCGATCAGGCGGATCAGCGTGGACTTTCCGGAACCCGAGGCACCGACCAAGCCCACCATTTCGCCGCTCTTGATGGTCAGGTTGATACGTTTGAGCACCTGCGTGCGCCCGAATGTTTTCTGAAGACTGTCAATGGCGATTGCCGCACCTCTCATTTCATACTCCTCTCTTGTTTAGGGGGTCAGGGAGCCGCTGTCTTTTGCCAGACGCACCTTAGAGAAGGCGCGTTAACATACTGTTTGTATTGTATTATTGTTTGATCACGTTTCGGATCGGTCGGCCAAACAGAGCGCACAGCTTGACTGCACCGGCGCTCTGCCGGTCCTTGCCAGAGCTGAGCAAAAGGACTAAAGTGACTCGGGTTGATTCCTGATCCGCGGCCATTGGTGGCAACCGGCCACCCCGCGCTACAATTGGGGACAAAAATGAAGATGCAGCTGAGTCTGTTTGAATGGGATGTGCTTGCCGTCGGTTCGGGCTACGAGGCGCTGGCCGAATTGAACTTTGCCGAGGCGGAGAGGCGCTTTTTATCGGTCCTGGGACCACTGCCGGACCATCCGCAAGCAAGCTCCGGTCTCAGGGATCTGCAGTGCTGGCGAAAATGTTACCTCGACGCCATGTCTCTGCCCGCCGAACCGGCGGCCATCCTGATCTGGCAGGAGCTGCAGCGCACCCCCCCGCCCGTCGGTCGCCATCACACCGCGCTGCGCCGGCGGCTGCTGCAGCACATCCGCGACCTGCTGGCCGACCGGCCCGGTTTTTTTCATCCGCCCGATCTCTGTCTTGGCCATCTCCTGCTGCGCCTCGGCAAACACCGCGCCGCCGAGGCCAATCTGCACAGCCAGATAGCAAAGCAGCCCGGCTGCGCCCGCCTTCATCTCCTGCTCGGCGAGACGCTGCTGCTCCAGGGGCGGCGGGAACTCGCCGCACCGGCGTATGCCCGAGCCCTCCTGCTGGACCCGGAAGATATCGGCACGCAGCACATCGGCCACCGGGAGTTGGCAGCCTGCATCGAAGAGCACGGCCCGGCGTTGACACCGATCTACGCCTTCTTCAAAGGTGTTTTGCCGCTGGTCGAACACCCGCAGGTCAGCAGCGGCACAAACGCCCGCTGCTACCAGCTTCTCAGAGCGACCGAACTGGCGCGCCGCAACCGCGACCATCGAGCACTGATCGACGGTCGCCGGGCATTGAAAGAAACAGGCCCGGAGATCTTTCGCGACTATTTGAGCTGGCTGGAAGACACAGGAGAATAGAGCTACACCGTCTGCACCGGTACTACCGTCTCTGCTCTGATGATGCTGCCGACCACCCGGTTGCGACCGCCCTCCTTGGCGCGGTAGAGGTTCTGGTCGGCGGTGGCCAGAAAGGTCTTCTGGGAAGCGGCGATGGCCGGGTGGATGGTGGACAGACCGATACTGACGGTCACGCAGTCGGCCGCCCGGGAATGGTGATGGACGATGTTCAGCTCGGCGATCCTGGCCAGCGAGTAACGAGCCACCTGCATCGCTCCGTCATGATCGGTCTCCGGCATCAGCATCACGAATTCTTCACCGCCGTAGCGGGCGATGAAATCGGCCGGCCGGCGCAGCACATCGGAGAGGGACTTGGCAATCCGCTGCAGGGCCAGGTCCCCCATGGCATGGCCGTAGTGATCGTTGTACTGCTTGAAATAGTCGACATCGATCATCGCCAGCGAGAACGGGCTGCCGCTCCGCAGCGATCGCTCCCATTCTTTCTTGAATACTTCTTCGAAGCGCCGCCGGTTGCAGATCTCGGTCAACCCGTCGAGATGGGCCAGCTGATCGAGCAGCTTGTACTGGTGGATGATGCGCAGATGGTTGCGGATGCGGATCTTGACGATCGGCGGGGAAAACGGTTTGGTAATATAGTCGACGGCGCCGAGCCGCAATCCGAACTCCTCATCTTCGATAGAGCTGAGCGCGGTAACGAAAATGACCGGAATATTCTTAGTTTTATCGTTGTTTTTCAGATATTTGATAACTTCATAGCCGCCCATCTGCGGCATGATCACATCGAGCAGGATCAGGTCCGGCGGGGTCTCGCTCAGCGCGTGCTGGATCGCCTGGTCGCCGTTGCGGGCCAGGATCGGGACATACTCGTCCTTGAGCAGGTCGGCCAGGACCTTGAGATTCATTTTTTCATCGTCAACGATCAAAATACGCGGGTTCTCGAATATCATTGTGTCATTTTGCCCGGTGTTCCTGATGCTGCAGCAATTCACGGGCCAAAGCCGCCGCATCATCGTATTCTATATCATCAATTGCACCAGCAATCCTGTCTAACAATTCGTCCACCCCATCACCGGAGAACTGCCCCCTCATCGTGCCGAAAAGGTGCTCGGCCGCCGCCTCTCCCCGTTCCAGCCGGCCAACCAAGTCGCGCAGCATCTCACCTTTCCGGTCGGCACCGGGGTTCTCCGATCGGCCCGGCGCTGCCGCCGCCTCAGGCTCCGGCGGCAGCGCCGACAGAGCAGACAGTACGGAGTCAAGCGCATCGATGAAGGCCGGCAACAGACCGCCGGCCTCGTCGCGCCGCTGCTCCTTTATGACTTCTTCCAATTCCCGGGCCGTCGCTCCCAGATCCGGAGCCCCGATATAACCGGCGACGCCTTTTACCGTGTGGGCGTAGACGCCGATCTGCTCCCAGTGTCCGGCCTTGGACAACTCTCTCAAGTGGGTCGGCAGCAGCGCGTACTCATTTCTGAATTGATAAAGCATCTTGCGAAACAGGGAGGTATTGCCGTTGAGCACCCTGATCGCCTGCTGACTGTCGATACCCGGTACATCCGGCACACCACCGTTATCGACCGTCTTTGCCACCGGCTGCTGCTGTCCAGACGGCGTCGATGTGGCGCCCGTGGGCGGGATCCACTGTTTGAGCGTCTGGTAGAGGATTTTCTGGTCGATCGGCTTGGTGATATGATCGTTCATTCCCGCCGCCAGGCTCTTGTCACGATCACCGGTCATCGCGTGAGCGGTCATCGCGATGATCGGCAGGTCTTGAAACCGGGGGATGCTACGGATCCGTCGGGTTGCCTCGAGGCCATCCATCTCCGGCATCTGGATATCCATCAGAACCAGGTCGAACGTCTGCCCGTCCAGTGCCTGCAGGGCCTCCCGGCCGTTGCCGGCACTGGTTACGGTCATGCCGACGGTGTGCAGGAATTCGGCGGCGACCTCCTGATTAATAGCGTTGTCGTCGACCAGTAAAATGCGGGCGCCGCCGATGTCGTCCAGATCGACATCCTGACGCCGCTCCATGCCGGAACTGACGGTGGAATCGGTTTCCATGCCGATGATATCGAGCAAGGTGTCGTGCATGATCGAGGCATAGACCGGCTTGAGCAGAAACGCGTCAAGGCCGGCATTCTTCGCTTCGACATAGGCGTCCTCGCGGGCGTTGGCCGTGACCATCAGCATCGCCGGGATGCGGGCAATCTCGGCGTTGGCCTTGATCCGTCGGGCCGTTTCGATCCCATCGATACCGGGCATAATCCAATCGAGCAGGATCACGTCATAGGACCGCCCCGCCCGGGTCTGCTCCTCGAGCAGCGCGATGGCCGATTCCCCGTCGACCGCGGTATCGACCTCGATTTTCAGGGAACGCAGCATCGAGGCAAGCACGTCGCGGGCGATCGAATTGTCGTCGACGACCAGCGCCCGCAGGCCGCCCAATTGCTCGAGCAGTTTCGGCCGGGCCAGCGATTGCCGCTCCGGACATTGCAGGCGGGCGGTAAAGATAAACTCGGCGCCCTTGCCGGACTCGCTCTCGACCCGGATGGTGCCGCCCATCAACTCGGTCAACTGCTTGCAGATGGCCAGCCCCAGACCGGTACCGCCATATCGACGGGTGATGGAATCGTCGGCCTGGCTGAAGGCGGAAAACAAAGGAGCGATCTGTTCCGTGGCCAGACCGATGCCACTGTCTTTCACCGAAAAGCGGACCGTCAGATCGTTGCCCTGCCGCCGCTCGACGCCGACGGAGACGACAATTTCACCGTGCTCGGTGAATTTCACACCATTGCCGGCCAGGTTCATCAGGATCTGGCCAAGGCGCAACGGGTCGCCGATCAATTGATGGGGTACCTCGGGTTCGACGCGAAACAAGAACTCCAGCCCCTTCTTTTCCGCCTGCATGCCGACGACATTGGCGACGTTGCCGAGGATGTCCTCGAGGTTGAAAACCACCTTTTCCAGATGCAGCCGGCCGGCGTCGATTTTGGAGAAATCGAGGATATCGTTGATCAGCTGGAGCAGGGTGTTGGCCGAGCCGATCAGCTTTTCCACGTAGTTTCGCTGCTTGGCCTCCAGCGCGGTCTTTGCCAGCAGGGAGGCCATGCCGATGATGCCGTTCATCGGCGTGCGGATCTCGTGACTCATCCTGGCCAGGAAATCGCCTTTGGAGGCATTGGCCGACTCCGCCGCATCCTTGGCCTCGATCAATGCGTCCTCCATCTCCTTTTGCAGGGTCATGTCCATCGCCGCAAACAGGTAGCCGGCCACCCGGCCGTCCGGATTGAGCAGCCGGTTTACCGACAGGCTCACCGGCAGATGGGTGTTGTCCTTGCGCAGGTAGACCCATTCCCGGGCCCGGCTCTGCTTCTGTTTGACGATCTGGTCGAAGACCTCCATGTCCCGCAGCACCGGCCCGTTTATGCCGCTGATCTTTTCGCCGTAGCGTTGCAGTTCGTCCGGCAGGTGCAGGGAAAGGATGGTTCGCTTGCCGATCATCTCGGCCGGCCGATAGCCGAGCAGGGTGGCGGCGCCCTTGCTGAACAGCCGGATGGTGCCGTCCAGGTCGGTGGCTATGATCGACAATTGGGTGGCGGCGTCGAGAACTGCCTGGCGCTCGGCATTGGCGACCTGGAAACGGCGCAGCATCCGCTCCGTCTGCTCGAACTGGCGGACCACCAAATCGGCCGTGGTCTGAGCCGCCTCCCGGGCCACACGGATCTCCTGGCGGAGCATGTTGATTTCCTGCTGCAGCTCTTCGCGGCTCTTTTCCATCACCGGCTTCCCTGTAAACCGTGGTGCGCCACCTCGATGCTGAGCCGGGCGGCCCGATCGATGAGTTGCGCATCGTATGTCCCTTCGATGCCGACCAGAGCAATCTCCCGGGGCATCTCGCCATCGCAGACCTGCGGAAGAACGGCCAGCAGGTAGCCGATGCCGGCCCCATGGTCGAAACCTTGCGGGCTCGGCAGGGCCGCAAGTTCGGAGCCATCGAGCAGCACGACTCGATCACCGTCGGTATCGGCAAAGCCGCTCACCGCATCGACAAAAATCACCCGACCACCGCGCTCGAGCAGCGGCAGCAGGTTCAGGCCCTGCAGACCGCCGTCGACGATGTCGAGGTCATCGGCGGACAGCCTCAACTCCAGCAGTCGATCATACACCGCCGGACCGGCGGCATCCGCCGGTACGAATCGGTTACCGATGCAGATAATCGTCGCCTTCACCGGCCGCCGCCGACTTTCATCCGTCCCGTGCGGCCCCCGCTCTGCAGGCAGTGAACGGCGCAGACCAGACAGGGATCGAAGGAGCGCACCACATGCCCGGCCGCCACCGGGTTGGCCTGATCGGTGACCGGCGTGCCGATAAGCGCTTCCTCCCAGGCACCGCGCCTCCCCTCAGCATCCCGCGGCGATCCGTTCCAGGCGGTCGGCGTGATAATCTGGTAATGGCTGATCTTCTCGTCCTGGACCTTGACCCAGTGGCCCAGAGCGCCCCGCGCCGCTTCGACCATGCCGGCCCCTTCGCCGTCGGGAATCATTGTGACCGAGCGGTAGAACAGGTCCATACAATGGTGCCGCAACTCGTCGGCCCAGACCCGCATCGGCGGCAGTAGCGCGGCGGGTCGAACGAACCGGGCCAACTGCCGGGCAAAAACGCTCGGCCCCTGCCGCTCGATCAGATCCTTGAACAGGGGCCGGCCGTCGATAATCATCTCGGCCAGCGGCCCGGTCTCAGCCACCTGTCCATCATAACGCGGGGCCTTGACCCAGGAGTAGACCTGGCCGCTGTGCCCCGACGCATACGGCTTGGTCTCACCGTCGAAGGGATGGAGCGGCGGCTTGCCCGGAGCAAACCAGGAGTGGGAGGTATCTTCGGTGATCTTGCCGGCGTCCAGCGGAAAAACCGCGGCACCTTCGGCCCAGCCGGCCCGCGAAACCTTACCGTCGAATCCGCCGACCGTGGTATCTTCGGGCAGCACCAGATTACCGTAAGAGAGAAACCGGTTCGGCCCCCGGCCCAGCAGGTGCAGGTCGGTCTGCCGGGCGATGCGCAGGAAGAAACCAAGTTCACCGTTTTGATGAGCCTCATCCTCTTCCAGCCAGTTCTCCAGATCGGTCACGCTGGCGACCTGCTGCCAGCGCTCCAGGCTGCAACCGAGAATAGTCCGCTCATACCAGGCGATAAAACGCTCGATGATGATCCGGCACTGCAGGATTTTCGACACGTCAGGCATGGAAGTGACGCCACCGGGCACCATAAAGGAGGTATGGGGCCACTGCCCGCCGATGATCGCCACTCCCTGCACGAGCCGCTTGGTTTCACGGACCACCTCGATAGCCGCCCGGCCGGCCAGCGGGCTGTAGCGATCGCAGGCATCCTCCAGCAGCGGCAGGTCGCGATAGGCCTGGCGATTGGCGAAATCGACCATGAACATCAGAATACTCTGCCGGACGTCACTCTGGATGGTTTCCATCATCAACGCCAGATTCCGGAGCCGCCAGGCGTTGTCGGGCGGCTCGGCGCCGGCGATCGCGTCCAGCGCCGCGACCGCGGCGGCGAGATGGGTCAGGCTGCAGATGCCGCAGACCCGCGGTGTCATGACCAGGCCATCAAGGGCGCCGCGGCCGCGCATCATCGCCTCGAAACCGCGATACATCGTACCGGCACTCCAGGCTTCGGTAACCACACCGTCTTCGATCTCGATTCGAACCTCAAGATCGCCCTCGGCCCGGTTGATCGGAATGTTGACTCCCCGGTTGATTCTGCTCATGCGCTGTCGCCTTTTGCTCTGGATTATACTTTGGAGGTTCGCTTCTTCAGGTGGTCCGGCGCCGCCGCGGCAGCCATGCCTTTGTACACCATGTAATGGGCGCGATTGACCCCCATCGGCAGCGAGATCGGAATTCCTTCGATATTCGGGGTCTGAAAAAACGGCGTGGCCCGGGGAAAGTCGGGGTCGGTGCAGCCGAAACAGGGGACCCCGGCCCGCGGCTTGGATGATTGCTGATTCCACAACAGCTTGTTGCACGGACCCGGCACCAACGGTCCGGCGCAGCCCATGTGGAAGAAGAGACAGCCCATCTCGCCGAAGTCGGACTCTTCCACCCGATATTCGTGATATTCATTGCGGGTACACCCCTGATGCACGGTGGTGGCGAACCACTCGATGGGCCGCTGATACTGATCGAGTTCAAGGTTCACTCCGCTGGCCGCCGAGATAAGCGCCCCGGCGATGACGTCATGATGGCAGGGGCAGCCCGCCAGATTGATGACCGGCTGACCGCTCGCCGAACGAAAGTCCGAACCGAACAGGCCGCCCCGCTCCTTTCTGGCGAATTGCAGCCCGATAGCCTCGATCACCTGATCGTTGCCGAACCCGCCGAAACAGGCGCAGGTGCCGACGGCCATGACCAGGCCGGCCCGGCCGGCGAGATTGTAGATCATCTCTTTTTTGGGCTGGCCGTCTTTGGTATCGAACATCCCGGTGCCGGCCGGCCCGCAGATCACCGAGCCCTCCACCATCAGGATATCCAGCGGCTGCTCGCCGGCCAGAATGTCGGCAAGGAGCCGCTCATGCTCCGCCGGCGACAGGTTGGAAAGCGAGGGATGCCACAGCAATTCCAGCTCAAGTCTTTTGAATAATTCAATGATATTGGGAAATTCACTGCTGAGGAAAGAAAAGGTATCGCCGCCGCAGCCGCCCCCCTGCAACCAATACACCGTCTGCTGTCGTTTCATTGTCATGCCGTGCCGAACAAAGACATCGGAGATCCGTGCAATGGTTCGGTCTCATTCGCACGAAAACTGATGGATTCGGAAAAATCTCTCGATCCGGCTACCCGTCGCCGCAATTCACGATACCAAAAAGTCAGCTCTTACGAAACCATCCCAAGCATCTCGGACACTATGAAAACGCTCATTGATAGCGGCCGATTGTACAAGGTTTGCCGTGATATTTCCTGTAAAACGGTCATGGCCGGGCATCGTATCGGAACACCACTGCGTATCGGCGACAACGAGGGGGCAACGGTGCCGTTTTTTTTGCACCAATTGGTTACCAGACAGCGGTCGGTAGATAGCGGAGGACAGGTCTAACCCTGTCCCGCCGTCGGCCGAGCGTTAGCATCAGCAAACATTGACCAAAGAACAAAACATGGTAGAACGTGCAGACCATACCAGTATCGATGCACACGCCGTGCGGAACCATACCATCTCCGCGCCGAAGGAGCATGGTACGGACACGCTTCGGCAAAGCCCCCTGAGGACCGGCAATGGAACAGAGACAGGCAAAGACAATTCTATGGCTGAGCTGCCTCGCGATTTTCCTGGCAGCGGTGGCGGCAAGCCTGCTGCCGGCGGAAACGGGGACCGCGCTGGTGCGTGAGTCTGGACCGGTGGAAACGGCAACGGCTCTGCTCTACCTGCCCTGTATACTCTGGCTGATAGTTCGCGGCTTCCGGGCCAATCCGCGCTGGCACCTGACGGCCGGCTCGATGGTCATCCTGCTGCTGCTGCGCGAACTGGACGTTCACGCCCGGTTTACGACGATGGGGGTGCTCAAGTCCCGCTATTATCTGAGCCTCGACGTCCCGACGGACGAAAAAGCCGTGGTCTCCGCTTTGATGATTCTTATCCTGACCGTGGGGCTGTGGTTTGTCTGGCACAGTGCGCCGCCCTTGTTCCGGGCCCTGCGCCGCCGGCATGCCCCGGCGCTGGCCGTCGCGGCGACAATCGGAACGGCGGTGGTCAGCAAGACGCTGGACAGTCTGTCCGGGCCGATCCGTTTGCTGCTCGAACCGCTGTACCACGACTCGAAAACCTACCTGCGGGTTTACGAAGAAATCTTCGAACTGGCCATTCCGCTGTTTATCCTGCTCGCCCTCCTCTTTTCCGTAAATCCTCGAAAAAACTCGCACGGCCGCACCGATCCCGATTCGTCCCGACCGGCCGGCTGATCAGACGGGTCCGTCGCCGGCCGTGCGATCTCCATCTCCCGGTTGAAAACACCGGCCTGCTCATCATTTTTATCTTGGAGAATCAATTGCAATTTCACCACGGCTTTTTACTGGTCATGGTGCGCCGTGCGGCACCGACAGGCAGGGCCGTGCACAGCGGCTGCCGCACCAATGGTCACCGGGCGAGCAGGCGCTCCGCCCGATCGATACTGGTCGCGATCGCGTCACTGACCAGCTGGATTTTTTGCCGCTCATCGAGCAGATAGCCCTTGGCCTGCCGCAGTTCCTCGTCGGTCTGCGGCGGCCGGTAATCACGCATCCAGGCCATCATCCGGCGATGGGCCTGCTGCAGGGCCTCGATAGCGGCGGCAATCTCCGGCTCCGGGTCACCCTCATCGGCGCGGCTCTCCAGTTGCAGCCGCAGCTCGTGCATCTGCGTCATCTTGGCCATCGCCTCGTCGTGAACGGCCATGACATCCTCGGCAAGGGCCCTGTTTTTTTCGATTTCCGGATTCTGGCAAGACGCCGCCGAAACAAGAAGCAGCACCGCCACCGTCAGCAGCCATGGATAATTCGCCGGCCCGGCCGCACGAGCAGTGATCATTCGCAGTGGTGCAACCACCTCTCCACCTCGATTGGTTTGTTATTATCGCTGAACATCGATTGCATATAAGAAATGATCCGGGAAATCTCGTCTACCGACAGGCGGGGATTGCCGGGCATGACCTGGTTGAAGATCCGTCCGTCAACGACGATCTCGCCGCGCAGGCCATGACGGATGATGCACGGCAGCTGTGCCAACTCCTCGGTGAGAAATCGACTGCCGGCAAGCGGTGGGTAGAGGGAACGAAAGCCCTCTCCCGCCGCGCCGTGGCACGAAGAACAATGCTCGGTGAACAGCGCCGTGCCGCCGCCGGCCGGAGCCGGACGGGTTTCGGCCGGGGCGAGGCTCCCGGCCGCCCAGAGGAGCGCCGCGACCAGCACCACCACGGCGACCGCTCGCCTAGCGCGATTCACTGAACAGAGCGAGATCATCGATGAGTCGGTCCACCGCTTCAGGGTCGGTACCATCGTAATAGCCGCGAATCTGCCGCTGCCGGTCCACCAGCACAAACGAGCCGCTGTGCAGATAGCCGCCCGGGGCCTCCTCGTATTTCATCGCAGCCAGCATATAGTGCTTGGCCATGGCAAAGATCTCGTCCTGCGGCCCGGTGACCAGGTGCCATCTGGCCGTCTCGATGCCGAGCCCGTCGGCATAGTTTTTCAACACCTCGACGGTATCGTGCTCCGGGTCGATGGTGTGGGAGAGCAGCAGCACCTCCGGGTCGTCCCGCACGGCCTCGTAAACGCGGGCCATCTGCCGGGTCATGATCGGACAGATCGCCGGACAGGTGGTGAAAAAAAAGTCGGTTACATACACCTTGCCCTGAAAAACGGCAGGCGTTACCACCTCGTTGTCCTGGTTGACAAAGCTGAAATCCCGCGAGACTTCGCCAAGCACCGGGAAGTCGTCGATGCCGCGGCTATCGCAACCGGAGAGGTAGAGACCGAGCACAACAACAAAAAGCAGCCTGACCGATTGGCTGCTGAATCTATCGGTGCGCACCATAAAGCGGCCCTCTTGGAAAATATCGAAAAAAGCAATTCTTACGGTTAGTGATAACACCTCCCGGCAGCGATTGCAATCTGGAGGCGACTCTTCATCGTTTCCTGTATCGCCCGGACCGGAGCGAACCGTTTGATCAAGCCCTGCTCCTTGATCGCCGGGACAACGCTGCCATTCTTCAAGGTCTTCTCCCTACCAGTAGTTGAGGCCCGCCCCGGCGCCTAATCATCTGCCTGCAAGACTACGGCAAAGCAACTGAACAGTACCCAGACCGCCATCCCCTGCCGCAGATTAAGGGTATTTCGCCGAGCCGAGGAAATGATGGCGCAAACTTCGACCCCTTCGGCTACCTGCACCACGCATTCACTGGTCACCGGGCCCGGCTTCACCGCGACGACACGGCCCCTGAGGAGATTGTCGGCGGAGCAGGCCGGCTGCTGCTCCCCGGCCTGCAGCAAGACCAAGGGCGCTTTCACCTCGGCGGTCAGCATCCGGCCGCGGCGCAGACCCAGGCGCTCGAGGCTGTCGTTGGTGATCACGGTGGCGATCGAAAAACCGTCGATGGTAACCAGCCGGACCTGGGACTGGATGGTGCCGCGCCGGATCGATTCGATTCTGCCGAAGAAGGTGTTGCGCGCACTGGTGCGGCGCCCGGCTTCCCGCTCCAGAAAATGTCTGGCAACGCCGCGGATCTCGTCAGCGGAGAAAGAGACATAGGACGAGGTCAGGTTCGGCGAGGAGTGGCCGAGCATCGCCTGCACCGCCGGCAGCGGCATGTTGCTCTGCATCAGTTCGATCGCCCGCGCTTTGCGCAGCATCTCCGGGCCGCCGAGCCGTTTGGCAAAACCGCAGGCAGCGGCCCGTTCGTAGAATTTCCGCCGCACGAAACCGGGGTCCAGGCGCAGCATATCGTCCGCAATCGTCTGAAAAATCGGGTCGTCGAGGAGATCATAAATCGTGCCCGCAAGCGTTGTCGACAGCTGGACCTCCCGGCGCGAGGCCGCATCGTCATTTTCCCCGCTGCCAAAACAGACCACCGACCGCTCCCAGTCGAAGTCCCGGGCCGGCTGCAGCATCAGGACCTCATTGAGTTTGGCGCCGGTGTAGCGGATCAGCAAAAAAATGAGCAGCAGTCGGCCGCGTGACCGTCGCTGGTCATTGCGGTCGGCCTGGCGATGCCACTGATTAAACGAGTGCTCCAATTGTGCGAGTTGCCCGCTATCCAGACACGGGACGTCGTGCCGGGGAGATACGATCCGGCCGTGGTCGGCTCCTCGTTTTGCCGCGGTCGGTGCCGTCTCTAACGGAGCGGCTCCGCTCTTCTTTTCTGGTGCCGATCTGCTGCCCATGGTAATCGTCAGCGGCCTCTGTCAACAGGTGTTGGGATATCCCCACTCGGTATTGTTATTAGCATATGCACTTCAAACTACCCACGACATTTTCCCGAGAGGATCGAATCTCCCGAACAGGCGGCCGTTCTTCCCAGGTGTCTTGGCATAACCTCGTGGTTGGGAGGGACAACGAACAATACAAATCGTTGTCGCGGTCGGCAGGGCTGGCCACTTCTCCCTTCGACTGCTGCGCTGTGGTCTGATTTTCATGTCCCCATGACTGGAGCGGAGACGACTTGACCGGAAGGTGCGTCTTTATTATAATCACGAATATAATTATTTTCGTGTCTTTCCGCAAGGCATTGCCCCACGGAGGCCCCGTGCTCTTCCAGACCGCCGGTATCGAAGTCGCTCCCTGGCTGCCGCCCCTGGTGGCCTTCGCCATTTCCTTCGTCACGTCCATGGGCGGCGTTTCCGGTGCCTTTTTACTGCTGCCGTTCCAAATGTCCGTTCTCGGTTACACCGACCCTTCCGTCAGCGCCACCAATCAGGTGTTCAACATCGTCGCCATTCCGAGCGGCGTCTATCGCTATTGGCGGGAAGGACGGATGGTCTGGCCGCTGACCTGGGTGGTGATCGCCGGCACCTTGCCGGGGGTCTTTGCCGGCGCCCTCATTCGTATCGTTTACCTGCCCGACCCCCGCAATTTCAAACTTTTTGCGGCAGCAGTCCTGGCCTACATCGGCCTGAAGATGGTCGGTGAGCTGATCAGGAAAACACCGGTCCGCAGTTCCGACGCTCCCGCCGGAGAACAGCGGTTCCAGGAGATGGTGCGCCGCCATCGCACCCGTTCCACAGGCGGGGATAAAACGGCGTCTACCTGGTCCCCGGTTACGATCGACTATTTCACGATGCGCCGACTCGGCTACACCTTTTACGATGAACGCTTCGATGTTTCCTTCTGGGGCGTCTCCCTGCTCAGCCTGGTGGTCGGCGTTATCGGCGGCATTTACGGCATCGGCGGCGGCGCGATTATCGCCCCGTTCCTGGTTACCATCTTCGGCCTGCCGGTCTATACCGTCGCCGGGGCGGCGCTGATGGGAACCTTTGTCACCTCGATCGCCGGCGTCATCTTCTACCAGGCAATCGCCCCGTATTACCCCGACATGTCGGTGGCGCCGGACTGGCTGCTCGGGATTCTCTTCGGTATCGGCGGCATGGCCGGTATGTATCTGGGGGCGCGCTGTCAGAAATTCGTGCCGGCCAGTGCCATCAAGTGGATGCTGGCCGGCATCATCATCCTCACCGCCGGCAAGTATCTGCTCGATTTCTGGGGACAGTGAGCTTCACCCAAAAAACCCCGAACAAGCGCTTGGCTTCTTCGGGGTTTTGGCGCGCAACCGGGCGGGAAACGGCAGTGGTGATGAGCCGGCGGGGGGCCGCCCCGCCGGCTCATGCGGCGCTAGAGCCGGCTTTTTTCTTAGCGCTCAGCCGTGGTGTTATCCAGGAACCGTTTGGTCTCTGAAACAACCACCCCACTCAGGGCCAGCAAGCCGATCAGGTTGGGAACCGCCATCAGACCGTTCATCACGTCGGAGAAGGTCCAGACGAAATCGAGTTTGGCCACCGCACCGACAAAGACGAAGGCGACGAAGGCGATGCGATAGTAAATAACCGCCTTTTCGGAGAACAGGTATTCCATGCATTTCTCGCCGTAGTAGCACCAGCCGAGAATCGTCGAGTAGGCGAACAAAATGATGCCGACGGCAACGATGATGCCGCCCTGGCCCGGCAGCCCGACATTGAATGCCGTGGTGGTCAGGGCCGCCCCGGTCTCACCGGTGGCCAGCGCGCCGCTGGTCAGGATGGCCAGGGCGGTGATCGAACAAACGACGATGGTGTCGATAAAGGTCTGGGTCATACTGACCAGTGCCTGGCGACCGGGATAGTCGGTTCGTGCGGCTGCAGCGGCGATCGGCGCACTACCGAGACCGGCTTCGTTGGAGAAAACGCCCCGGGCCACGCCGTAGCGGATCGCGGCACCGACGGCACCACCGAAGGCTGCCTCACCGCCGAAAGCCGAGGAAAAAATAGAGGCAAGCGCCGTCGGTACTTCGGCGAAATTAATAAAAACAATGATCAATCCGCCGGCCGCATAAATGGCTGCCATGAACGGCACGAGATACGCGGTGACCCGGCCGATGGTCTTGATGCCGCCGAGCACGACCAGCGCGGTCAACACCGCCAGGATGATGCCGGTGGCCAACGGTGGAATGGAAAAAGAGGTATAAACCGCATCGGCGACCGAGTTGGACTGGACCATGTTGCCGATACCAAAGGCCGCAACGGCGCCGAAAATGGCGAACAGTACACCGAGCCATTTCCAGCCCATCCCCTTTTCGATATAGTACATCGGGCCGCCGCACATCTCACCGCGGCTATCGGTCACCCGATACTTGACCGCCAAAATAGCCTCGGAATACTTGGTCGCCATACCGACCAGGCCGGTCATCCACATCCAGAAAACCGCGCCCGGACCACCGAGGAAAATGGCCGTGGCCACGCCGGCGATATTACCGGTGCCGATAGTCGCCGCCAGGGCTGTGGTCAACGCCTGGTAGTGCGAGATATCGCCCTCGCTCTTCTTGTCTTTGGTGAAAATCAGCTTGTGCGCATAAAGCAGCTTGGAGAACTGCAGGCCGCGCAGCCTGATGGTGAGAAAAATTCCGGTCCCAACCAGCAAAATGAGCATCGGTGGACCCCAAACCAGACCGCTAATCCAATTGAGTAATTCCATAACCCCTCCTTCTCATTGCTCGGAAAAAGTCAAACTGCCGGTACACTCACACGCCTCAGGCCTTCCAGACAGGCGCCCGTCCAGATTTTTTCCACCCTAGTCGATCATGATCGGCAAGGCAACTGTTTTTATGATACTTTTTTCCATACAATTCCAGCGATTGGCCGGCAATCCGATCTTTATTGAAAGCCCCCATGACTGATGGCCACAACGAACAATGAAAATCGTCATCGCGGTCGGGCGGACCGGCGGCTCTTCCCCCGGTTGCCGGGCCGCGGTCCGGACCGTCGCCAAACGCTTGGGCCGGAGATCACCGGCCGACAGGTAAAAAAGTTATGGCCGGGAACGTGGTTCGTTCATAAACAACGTTTGGTGACCGGCTTCAGCCGGGTCGCCGGCGCCCCGTCGTGCCGATTACCGTCAGTTTGTCAGGCTTCGGCTCCGAAATGATGCCTGCCGCACCCCCAAACGGCAGCCGAAGCCCGACAAACCGCCCGCTCACCCCGCCGTCAGCGGATAAGTCGCCGACAGGACCAGCGGTCGGCCCTGCTCTTCGACGAACAGGCTGATCCGATCGACAATCACCGGTGCTGGCAGCGCTTCAGCAAAATGATCATCGAGAAAGCGTCGGATCACCGCTCGTTCAGAACCTCCGGGGATCGCTCTTTGCCATAGTTTTGTTATATCACTACCTGCCGGCACCAGACCAGTCGTTCAAGCAGATCGACAAAGCTCTCCCGGGAAACTCCCATCTCGCCGGAATTATCGAACGGAATCAACCTCCTCGCCCGTACCGGCGTATTCGCCCGCAGCAGCCGTTTTCCAATCGCTTCACCGCTCTCCCGGCCCCGAAAGCGCAAACGCTGTTCAAGCACCTCGAGACTGGCCCAGACCTGGATGGTGATCACATCGTCAAGCCGGGCCTCGAAATCGCCGATCGCCGAGCGTGACACCGAGGCGAGAACCGCACCAGCGCCGCTCTCCGGAAAACAGTCGGATCGAGCTATACCATAAAAGAGTCCATGCGCCTGCCAGCTTGACAGGAAAAAACCGGCCATCCGCAGCACCAGAAAGCCGTCTCGGCCGATATAATAGTTGTCCTCATGATCACCCGGGGGCCGGGTGATATAGCGGCGGGCAAAGACCAGCCCCCGTCCCCGGCCGAAATGCTGCCGGGCTGCCTGGATGAGTGTGTCCTTGCCGGAACCGCTCGGTCCGACCACGAGAATCATCGTCATCGCTCGCGGCCGTAAAGCGACAGGAAATGACGGACATCGCGAAAATCGTCGAGCCGTTCGGCGAGCAGCTGGTGTTCCCAATCCCACCAGGCCGTCTGCTCGAGCCGGCGCCACACCGCTTCCGGGAAGCGGCTGCGAATCGGCCGGCCCGGCACCCCGGCAACGACCGTATAAGGTGGGACGTCACGGGTGACCACCGTCCCGGCGCCGACCACCGCGCCGTTGCCGATGGTGATCCCCGGCAGGACAATGGCCCGATGACCGATCCAGACGTCGTGACCGACGACGACTTTCTGCAGTCGCCGCCAGGCAAAAAAGGATTCATCGTCGTGGCCGGCCAGGTCATAGCGGGTCATCCGATAGAGAAAGTGGTGCTGACTGACCCATTCGACCGGGTGATTGCCCGGATTGACCCTGACGTCTGAGGCGATATTGACGAATTTGCCGATCTGCGCATAGATGATATCACTACGCTCCATCACGTAGGAATAGTCACCGAGGACTGTTTCCTCGAGTTTGGCGCCGGCGGCGATTTCGGTATAGCGGCCGAGGGTGCAGTCCTGCACCGAGGCGTCGTCTGAAACGATCGGCTGCTCGCCCAAGCGGACGGTTATCCGCTCAACGTCCGGGAGATTGTCAGGCGGCATGTTCATAGTGGCAAAAGCAGCCGAGACTGCTGTAAACAGGGTTTCCCGATTTGATGGTCAACACCACCCGCACCACCGGACCTTCCTCGATAACAATCAGATCGGCAAGCGTCCCGCTCTCGATCCGGCCGCGATCATTGAGACCGGCAATAGCCGCCGGCCGACTGGAAATCAGAGCCAGTGCGTCGCCCAGGGCCAGCCGCTGTTCACGGTGGAGCACATACGCCGATTGCAGCAATGAACTGGGATGGTAGTCGGCGCAGAGAAAATCGCAGAGCCCCTGCTCCACCAGTGGCCTGGCGGCGATATTGCCACTCTGGCTGCGCCCTCTGACGACGTTGGGGGCACCCATTCCGACGGCCATCCCGCATTGTCTCGCATAGTCGGCAACGTCACCACTCAAAGGAAATTCGACGATATTGACACCCAACCCCTTCATCAAATCGACCTTGTCCGTGCAGTCGTCATCGTGGGATGCCATTATCACTCCGCGCACCCGGGCGCAACGGGCCAGATCATCAAGCAGGTCGCGGCAGCGCCCGCGCTTGTCCCGCTGGTTGTCGATGACTCGGGCCACCTGCTGTTCGGTCAACTCATAGACCGGCATATGATAATTCTTCCACGTCTCCAGCGAGCGAAACTGCCCTTGACCGGGACTGTGATCCATAAAGGACATTATCTGGACCGCGTTGTTTCCGATCAGGCGTTTGATGATCGGAACCGACGTGAACGAGGTAATCTCCCAGCGGGCATGCACCAGGTTGTCAACCAGCAATTCCCGCCGGTTGGCGGCGTGGATCCGCTCGATAACACGGCCGGCGCTGTCGTTGCCGCGCTGGCCGACAAGTGACTCCTCGTTAAAGGCGATGGCATGAAACATCGTCGTGATGCCGGTCATGGCCAGTTTTTTGTCGAGTTCAACCAATGCGGAATCGATGGGAAACGGCGCGCCGGGCCGCGGTTCGATCTCTTTTTCCACCGCATCGCAATGGAGATCGACCAGGCCGGGGGCTACCAATCGATTGCCGAGATCGTAGGCCGATCCGGCGGAATTGTAGGGTGCAACAGCGGCGATATAATCGTGCTCGAGCAGAATATCGGCGGGCCGGATGGTCGGGCCGACCAGTACCCGCGAAGAACGCACTGCCCCGATCATGAGCTGCTCCGATCGATCCGGCAGGACACATCGGCGACCTGCTCGATCTTGCTTTGGTCATGGAAAATGGCGATCATCGCAATCCCCCGTTTCTTCAGATCCCCAAGAATGGTGAGCACCACGTCCGAACTGCGCTGATCGAGCGATGCGGTCGGCTCATCGAGCAGGATCAATTCCTTCGGCGCGATAACCGCCCGGGCGATATTGACCCGCTGCTGTTCCCCGCCGGAAAAGGTCAGCGGCGACAGGTCCAGCAGTTCCTCGCGAATACCGAGCCGGCCGAGCAAATCGGCAGCCTGCCGCCGGGCCTGCTCGGCCGGCTCGCCGAGTTCGACGAGCGGCTGGGCGACCACGTCGCGGGCGCCGATCCGCGGCAGGGTTTTCAAAAACTGGGTGACAAAGGCGATTTCCCGGCGGCGCAGGTCCAGCACCATACCTTCCGGACAGCGGGCCAGATCGACGACGCTGCCGTCTTGCCTGTTGAATCTGGCACTGCCGGACTGGGGGCGATAGGTGCGGTAAATGGACTTGAGCACCGATGACTTGCCGGCTCCGCTCGGGCCGTACAGGGCGAGCAGCTGGCCGGCGGCAACCTCCAGGTCGAGATCGCGAAAGCCGCAGACCTGCGCCCCGCCGCGCTGGTGCAGCGTGAACATCTTGGTGAGTCCGCGAACCTGCAGTTTCCACCCATTGTGCTGCTGTTTATCCGTCATCTCACGTGGTTCCTACAGCTTGCTCGACACGAGCAGCTGAGTATAGGGGTGCTGGGGATCTTCCAGGATCTGGTCGGTCAGACCATACTCCACCAGGCAGCCGTTTTTCATGACCATCGTCAGGTCGGTCAGGTGATTGATCACACCGAGATCGTGGGAGACGACGATCATCGAAAAACCCATGTCCTGCTGCAGGACCCGGATCAGATCGAGGATCCGGGCCTGGACCGAGACATCGAGGCCGGTCGTCGGCTCGTCGAGGAGGAGTAATCGCGGCGAGTTGGCCAGGGCCTTGGCGATCTGGATACGCTGCTGCTGGCCGCCGGAAAACGTCTCGGGATAATCGTCGATCCGGGAGATCGGCATCTCGATTTTGCCGAAGTAATGGAGCGCCCGGTCCCGGACCACCGCGTATCGCCGCTCGCCGGAACCAAGAATCTTCTCGGCGATATTGCCGCCGGCCGAAAACCTGAAATTGAGCCCGAGATGCGGGTTCTGATAAATCATCGACATCTCGTGATTGCGCAGCCGGGCCATCCGGGCCGGCGACAGGTCGAGAATGTTCTGCGGCCGGCCCCGGCGATCACTGATGCCGTTGAAAAAGATCTGTCCGTCGTCGGCGGGCTGGTCCTGGTAGATCAATTGCAGCAGCGTCGACTTGCCGCTCCCCGACTCACCGACGACGCCGAGGATCTCTTTGTCGCCGAGCCGCAGGTCGACCCGGTTGACGGCCACTACCGCCTGGCAGCGCGGACAGATGCCGCTGCCGTCGGCAGCTCCGGTCAGCTCGAGACAGTGTCCGCAGCCGCTGCCGTAGATCTTGCTCAGGTTTCTGATTTCAAGAAGCATCGTCCCGTCCCGACAGGTTGCTGTCGCAATAAAAGGAGTCGCTGCAGAAATGGCAAACCCTGCCGTCCCGGCGCACTTCATCGAGAAATACGCCGGTGGCGCCGCACCGCGCACATGATACATCCTCGAATCGTTCGACGGAAAACTCCCGGTCGCTGAATTTGAGCGGCTCAACAGCCGTATACGGCGGGATCGCGTAAATCCGTTTTTCCCGGCCGGCGCCAAACAGCTGCAGGGCCGGGTTATTGCCGAGCCGCGGGATATCGTATTTGGGGATCGGCGACGGATCCATCACGTAGTGATCGTTGACCTGGACCGGATAGCGGGCCGAGATCCGGCTGTCGCCGTATTGCGCGGTATCCTCGTAGAGCAGCACCCAAAGCTTGGCGTAATCGACATTGGCGTGCATGGCTTTCTGCCGGGCGGTATCCGGCTCCACCGTGGTCAACACCTCCGGGTACGGCACCTGGAAAACCAGGGTCTGCCCCTCCCGCAACGGGTGTTCGGGCACCCGGTGCCGGGTCTGGATGATCGTGGCCGCCGTGGTGTCGGTGGTCTCCGGCACCGCCGTTACCGAGCGGATAAAATCACGGATATTAACGGCATTGACCGAACCGTCGCAGCCCTGGTCGATGACCTTCAACGTGTCGTCCTCGGTAATCAGCGACAAGGTAATCTGCAGGCCGCCGGTTCCCCAGCCGCGGGCGATCGGCATCTCCCGCGAGGCAAAGGGCACGATATAGCCGGGCAGCGCGACCGCCTTGAGCAGGGCCCGGCGGATCTCCTTTTTGGCATCCTCGTCAAAAAAGCCAAAGGTCACCCCGCTACTCATCGCCCCGCCCCCTGGCCGCGCCGAACACCTGCAGGTCCGCCTGAAAGGTCACGTAATGCGGCAGTTTAAAGTGATTGGCAAAGCCCATCGATTCGATCGCGTCGACATGGTGAATGATCATTTCCGGGCTGGTGGCAACACCTGCGCCGCCCACCGAATAGCCGGGGTGATTCATGGCCAGGTCGAGAATGGACATGGCGATCGCCTTGGTCTCGTTGAAGCCGAAACACAGCCCGAAACCGACGGCCAGCCGCAACGCGCCGTCGCGGCGATCGCGGACAAATGTCCCGACCGTTTCGCAGGCGGTCAGGCGAAGCTCCCCGACCGTCACCTGTTGCCCGCTGAACGGGTGGGTAAAGCGCAGTTCAGCCCAGCCGAGGCGCAAATCGCCGATGGTCGGGTGGACGTCGCCGTAACCGCGCATCGAGGTATAGGCAAAGGCGAGCAGCGAGCCGGTCTCGCCGCGGGCCATGACCTGCATCACGGCACTGCGCGGGTAGGGCGGCAGCGGGAAACTGCGGGTCACGTCAAACGGTTCGCTGCCGGGCTCGGCCAGCAGCACCACCAGGTCGTCGTCGCGCAGCGACCGCAGGGCGCTCGGCGCGAAGATATCGTTATGCCGGACGGTGATGTCCTCTCGCTCGGCCGCCGCTTCGGGAGCACGGCTGGCAAACAGCCGGATTACGTAATCGCAGGACGGACCGAGGATCTGGCCGCCTTCAATATCCTTGAAAGCCGAGGATATCCGGCGCAGAATGCGCAGTTCCCCGCTGTCGAGCCGGCCCACACTGCCGATCCGCTGACAGGTCGAGCGATGGGCGCGCAGGTAGAACGCCGCTTCCAACAGGTCGCCGCCGGACCGCCGAACCGCTTCTGCGGCGAGTTTTTCGCTGTAGAGCGCACCTTCGGACATGACCCGGTCGCAGGCAAAACGCAGACCGCGGATCAATTGCTCATCTCCGATATCCGCGGCAGCCTGCACCTCATCACGCAGGAATTGTTTGGAGGCGCGAATAGCCTCGGTACCGCCTTTGATTGCCACATAGCTCATGACAGCACCTCGATTCGGGTCGTCCGCGGCAAGCCGATCAATCCGTCAGGAGCAACGAGCAGAAAACAATCGACGCCGAGCGGAAAGGCGGCGTTCTTTTCTTCAAGTTCCCCCAGCAGTTCCAGCGACAACGGCAGCTCGAGCCGCCTGCTGCCGTTGATGCCGGGTCCGGTCAACACGGTTTTGGTCGACCGCGCCGCACCAGAACAATCGATCACCAGGGTGGCCCCGAATTCCGGGCTGTCCGGTGAACCAACCTGCGCCTTGGCAAGCAGTTCCGGGGATTCACTATCGCTGAGCAGATAATCGGCGGTAGCCGCATCAACCGGATGGCAGCCGGTGAGCGCCTCGATCAACTGAATATCGCGATCGCCCTGGTAATGGTAAGTCACTTCGGCATAGAGCAGTACACTGGCCAGGGCCAGCAGATTCGAGTCAAACAGCGGGGTCACCCGGTGTGACCTGCCGGGGTAGGCCAGGGCAGCGAGGGCACTGCGAAAATTCAGCCGGTTGATCTGTTCGATATCCTGACCCACCACCATGGACCGTATCTCCTTATCGTCTTCGCCTCATCAATCGCCTGAAAGCATCGATCAGAGCAGATCGAAAGATACCCGAGTTGCATTGGTCCGGCGATTCATCGCGTCGTTCTGCTGCGCCAGCACGCGGCAGCCATTTTCAGCCAGAGCGGTTATCTCTTCGCTCCTGACTCCGGCGGCAAAGGCCGCATCAAGGGTCGCAACCAGACCGGCCAGCTCGGGATGGTCATCCATAACCATCGCCCAGCCCGGCACCGTGTTCACTCTGACGATGCAGCTGGTAACGAGCACTTCTCCGGCAAAAAACGCGCCGCCGGTAATCGGGTCGCGCACCGGTACGAGCACGGTCTGCGGTGTCGGCTTGCCGACAAACTCGACGTCCGCACACCTGGCGACGGCTTCGCACTCATCCTGCAGCTCTCCAACAGGCACGTGCTGCAAATAATGGTTCAATGCTTCGCGCTCCATTTCCACTCCCTGTCGACACCATCCGCTATCCGATGATCAGTTGCTCGGGTGCGTGCCGGGCACGAAGTCCACTGAACCCCGGACAGATTAGAAACAGGTTACCAATTGGTGAAATTTCCGTTGCGGCGTCAAGACCCCGGCAGCCTCTGCCTTCCTTTCACACTGGCAGGGATCATCGCCCAGTGGTATGGTGGCTGGCCGGTCCGAGTGACCGCTGGTGAAGGGGGAATCGGGTTTTACCGATTCGGCGGCGATCCTGCTCCACCGCTGAGATACTGCCGGATAACGCGGCGGCCCGGGATATTTGTGTTGAAAGAGTGTCGAGAGGAGAATTTCATTGTCGCCGCAACAGGCCAGATGGCTGCCCGTCCTCAGCCTGACTACCGCCATGCTGCTCTGGGCCAGCTCGTTCATCGCCCTGAAGCTGGCCTTCAAGGGCTACGACCCGATGCTGGTCATCTGGGGACGCATGCTCGTCGGGAGTTTTTGTTTTCTCTTTCTGCTCGGCAGGCTCCGCTCGATCGTCTACCGCCGGGGCGACGGCAAATACCTTTTGTTCATGGCGATCTGCGAACCGTGTATCTATTTCATCTTCGAGGCCAAAGCCCTGCAGCTGACCTCGGCTTCCCAGGCCGGGCTGATCACCGCCATGCTGCCGCTGCTGGTCGCCTTCGGCGCCAAGGTCTTTCTCAAGGAAACGGTCACCCGCCGGACCATGATCGGCTTCGGGGTCGCCATCGCCGGCACCTGCTGGCTCAGCCTGGCCGCCGACGCCTCGACCGATGCGCCGCAGCCGCTGCTCGGCAATTTTCTCGAATTTCTGGCGATGGTTGCCGCGGCCGGATACACCCTGTCTCTGAAGCACCTCAGCGCCCGCTATTCGCCCTTTTTCCTGACCGCTGTACAATGCTGGGTGGGAGCCGTCTTTTTCGCCTTTTTCCTCATCTCGCCGGAGACAAATCTGCCCCGTGAATTCCATCCGATATCGGCACTGGCCGTTTTCTATCTCGGCAGTTTCGTCACCCTTGGCGCCTACCTGCTCTACAACTATGGAGTGAGTCAGATTCCGGCCAGTCAGGCGTCGGCCTTCGTCAACCTGATCCCCGTCATGACGGTGGTCCTCGGCTTCATCATTCTTGGCGAACGCTTCACGCTGACGCAATACCTCGCCTCGATGCTTGTCCTGTTCGGCGTCTACCTCAGTCAGCGGCGTCCACGGCCGCTCTGATCACTAATCGATACCCGGTTGCGGCTCGATAGCACGGTGACAGGCGTGTTCGTTTGCGCCGCAGCCGCTCAGCGCCGGGACGCCGGACCGGCGGCACAGATATCAGCATGACAGGGCAGACCGCACAGTGAGCCGGCCCGAACGACTGCCGCTATCACCGCCCGTTCGACCACCCGGGCCGCGAGCATACCGGCCGCGCTGAGATCGGCCGTTACGTCTCCGGTCGACAGCGCGAACAGCGTATCCCCGTCAAACATTGAATGGGCCGGCCGCAACGTCCGGGCCAGGCCGTTCTGGGCCATGGACGCCAGTTTGGTCAACTGCGCCTTGCAGAACGAGGCGTTGGTGGCAACCACGCCGATGGTCGTATTGGAACGAAACAGGTTGGTCGGATTGGTCGCGCCGGCGAGCATCACCGCTTCGGTATCGACCAGGTCCCGCCGCCCCTCGGCGAGCAACCCGGCAAGCGTGCGGCCCGCCTGCGGATCGATCACATCGCCGAGGCAATTAACGGCCACCAAAGCCCCGATACGCAAGGCACCGACGGCCATCGCCGCGCCGCCTATGCCGCTCTTCATGGCCCGATCCATGCCCCTGATCTTGCCGACTGTCGCCCCGGTCCCGGCCCCGACACAACCCTGTTCGACCATACCGCCGGCACCATGGCAGGCCCGCCGACCCATGTCACGATCCGGGCGGACCCGATGATCGCCGATCGTGAGGTCAAACAGAGCCGCGCCGCAGACGATGGGCACCCGGGTAACACCGACATCAAAGCCGACACCCTGCTGTTCGAGGTGCTCCATGACGCCGGCGGCGGCGTCAAGGCCGAAGGCACTGCCGCCGGTCAGCAGCACACCGTGCACCTGCTGGACAAGATTCTCCGGTTTGAGCAGATCGGTTTCGCGGGTGCCCGGCGCCCCGCCGCGCACGTCAACGCCGGCGGTGGCGCCCTCTTCGCAGAGCACCACCGTACAGCCGGTAGCCGCCTGGATATCCTGGGCATGGCCAACGCGAAGCCCGCCGATCTCGCTGAAATCAATCTCACAATCCATTCATTCCATCCTTTTTTTGTATATGAAAATCATCTCCCCGAGCTGGCGCTCCCCGGGCTGGCCGGTTCTGCCGGAGGCTGCATCGCGAAGGCCCGGCGGGACGGAGAATCAGGCCCGAAGGGCTGCGGACAGGACGTCCGCAGCCGGCGGCCA
>CAYSSK010000029.1:8817-36740 GCA_964433645.1 uncultured Desulfofustis sp. | reverse complement strand
CAAGATCAAGCAGGTCGAGCAGTTCGAGCCATTCGTGAAAGCCGTGGACGATACCGAACATGGCGAGCAGCCAGAGGATTTTGGCAATGGCCAGTTCGCTGAAGCGGACATCCCGGGACAGGATCGCCACCCCAAGTGTAAAGAAGGTCAGGCCGTAAAACAGGTAGAGCAAAAAACTCCAGAACATATCGACTCCCCAGAAACGTCCGGTTCTACCGGACCGGCCGGTTTCCCCGTGCTGGCACCGGCCCGTGCAGCCGGCGGTGCGGCGTGGTGCCGACCACTGTGCATACAGCATAGTGTTCGGCGGGGCAAAAAGCAAAATCAGTTGTTCTTGAAGCGGTTTTCGGCTAGGTTCGAAAAAAAACGTCCATCACCTGTTCGGGCCTTGCGCTTTGACTTTCCCCGGGATCACTTGTCGCCAGGCAGAAAAGAGCCGGCTGTATCTCAGGGTGAACAGCATATTCACTGAAGTAAACGGAAAGGCAATGAAACGGCATAACCTTCGTGTTGAGAAAATCGGCGGGACCTCGATGGCCCGTTTTCAGGAGATATTGGGAAATATCATCCTGCGCAATGAAAGTGACATTTTTGGTCGGATTTACGTGGTATCCGCCTATGCCGGGGTGACCAACGACCTGCTCGAGCACAAGAAGACCGGCCAGCCGGGGATCTACAAGCTGTTCGAGGATCAGGAGAACTATCCCCGCAAGATGCTCGCCCTGCGGGACCGCCTGATCGAAATCAACGAAAGCCTGGTACCGGCAGGACTCTCTCTGGCCGAGGCCAACGATTTCATCGGCGACCGGATCGATCTGTCGATCAACATCCTGCGCTCCATGGAAAACGTGCTTGCCTCCGGCTATGTCACCCGCACCGAACTCCTGCTGGCGGCACGCGAGCTGCTGGCCTCGCTCGGCGAGATGCACAGTGCTTTCAATTCCGCCAATATCCTGCAAAACCTCGGCTACGACTCGAGCTATGTCGACCTGAGCGGTTGGGATGACGGCCGGCAGTTGACCATCGACCAGCGGATCAAGGACTGTTTCGACGAGATCGATCCGTTCTCGACCATCTGTTTTGCCACCGGCTATACCAAAGGCACGGAAGGCATCATGCGTGAATTCGACCGTGGTTATTCGGAAGTGACTTTTTCCAAGGTCGCCGTGTTGCTCGGCGCTGCCGAAGCGATCATTCACAAGGAATACCACCTCTGTTCCGGCGACCCGTTGATTATCGGTGCGGAAAACGCTCATCCGGTGTGCAACACCAACTACGATGTCGCCGATCAGCTGGCCGATGTGGGCATGGAGGCCATTCACCCGAAGGCGTCGAAACCGCTGGAAACGAAATCGATACCGATCCGGGTGAAAAACGCCTTCGACCCGGACCACCCCGGAACGCTCATCACCAATGATTTTATCGCTCCGAAATCAAAAGTTGAGATCGTTACCGGTTCGGAACACGTTCTCTGCCTGGCCATTCACGATGCCCGGATGGTCGGTGAAGTCGGTTTCGACGGCTGGATCATGGAGGTGGTCGCCCGCCACCAGGTGTCTTATATCAGTAAGATGACCAACGCCAACACCATCGACCTGATCATTGCCGAAAAAGACAGCTCACCGCACCTGGTTGCTGAACTGAGCGATTTATTCGAAACGGTGACGAGTCGGCCGGTGGCCATCGTCTGTGCTATTGGTTCCAATATCGGCCAGCCCGGGATTTTGGCCAAAGGGGCGCAGGCCCTGGCCGGCAAAGGGATCAATATCCTGGCGGTGTCGCAGACCACTCGCCAGACCAATATGCAGTTTGTCGTCGAGCGTAAGGAATTTGCAGATGCTCAGCGTGCGTTGCACGCCGCGCTGTGCATGTGAACTGATTGCGATTACCCCGCTCACCGGAAAAGCGCCCGCCGCCCGGTTTTAATATGAACATCATTTCCCTGCCAACCACCGGGCCGATTTTCATTGTTCGTTGTGACGCCCCGTCATGGGGAATGTTGAGAAGGCACCCCGTTGTCTTCAGGATTTCGGCCACTCGGCATCTGCTTCGTCGGCGATGTGATAGCAGAAGATCGGCCAGGTGAACTCCCGCTGGGAAATGGGGCAACGCAGCGCAACGGTGTGTTCGTCGACGCCGATGACCTCCCAATCGCCCGCTCGCCGAGAGCCCTCGATCCTGATTTTCTGGCCGACCCTGAACGGGTAGGCAACAAAGACGGTGACCTGTTCTCCCATGGCTTCTTCCTCCCGGCGACGTGCCGGTGATCTGATCGCTGCGAGCGGTTTTCAGGCTGGACAGGTGGCGGCCAGCAAGTGCTCGACCGCCTGCACCGCCGGCGAGTCGTCGGGCAATTCCAACAGTGCGCGTTTTTCCATATCGAAATCGAGCAGGGCCGGATCGTCTGGAATGATGCCGAAGATGGGCAGGCCAATTTCTTCCGCTTCTCTAAGGAAGGCATCGTTGAGCTGTTCGGGCGCCCGGGTGACGACGATGCCGAGGTCCTGCACCTGCAGCTTGAGGCTGCCGAGCATCGCCTTGATCCGGCCTACAGCCCGCAGTCCGCGCAGGGAGTAGTCGGTAACCAGGTAGAGGTTGTCGACCCGGCCGCTGGTCCGCCGGCTCAGATGCTCCATGCCGGCTTCGTTGTCGACCACCATATAGCGATAGCTGGTAGCCAGCCGATCGGTAAAACGGTTGAGGATGTTGTTGACCATACAATAGCATCCCTGCCCTTCCTGGCGGCCCATGACCAGCAGGTCGAAGGAGGGCTGTTCGATCAGGGCCTGCTCGACCAGGGTTTCCAGGTAGATGGCCTTGTCCATGCCGGATGGCACGCCCTGGGGATCGCGCATGAAGGTTTCCCTGATGTCGCCGATGGTGGTCGGCACCGCAAGGCCGAGGGTTTCGCCGAGGTTGCTGTTCGGGTCGGCATCCACGGCCAGGATCGGTGTCTGGCCGCTGTTGGCAAGATGCCGGATGACCAGGGCGGCCACCGTGGTCTTGCCGACTCCGCCTTTGCCGGCAAAAGCGATGATTTTACTCATTGGTCGTTCCTGTTTTCGCGCTACGGCGCTTTTTCTTTTTATCCTCGACCGGCGGACCGAGCAGATCCTTGAGTTGGCCGAGAACACGGTCGTTGACGGTAGCATTCTGCTCGATGCCGAGGATTTTTTCATCGATACCGAGGCAGAGGCCGAGGAGCTGGGGATAGAGCAGGACCGGCAGGGTCTCGTAGTCCGGTCCGCCAGCCCTGACCTGCAATTGGTTGGTGTCGAATTGCAGGTGGCAATAAGAGCAGATCGGGACCATAAAGGCGGCGCCGGCAGTGCGGGCGGTGTTTATCTTTTCGTTGAGCAACCGGTCGGCGACCTCGTTGTTCAGACCGGCCAGCGCGGCGCCGCAGCATTCCAGCCGGCCCTGCCAGTCCAGGCAGGCGGCGCCGGTAAGGCGGACCAGCTCATCGGTGATCGTCGGTACGAAAGAATCGTCAAACTGCGTCACTTCCCGCGGCCTCAGGATATGGCAGCCGAGAATGAGTGCCAGGTTAAGGCCGTTGAACTGGCTGACCAGCTGTTTCTTGATTTCTTCGGTGCCGATGTCGTCGTGCAGCACCGTCAAAAAATGTTTGACCGTGCCGGTACCGGCATAATGCAGCTCCTCTTTGGCCAGCAGCTGGTTGATCTTCCCGGCCAGCTGCGGGTCGGCGGCCAGCACGCTCCTGGCTTTTCGCAGGCTGGCAAAGCAGCAATTGCAGATGACCATGATATCCAGTCCCATTTTCTCGGCAATGGCCAGATTGCGGACCGAGGGCATGATATAGGATTCTTCGTCGACATTGCGGACCGGATAGCCGCAACAGGTGAATTCGGGGACAATCGCCAGTTCGACCCCGAATCGTTGCAGTACGGCCCGGGTGGAAACGGCATATTGTTCGATGCGGATCGGGATATTGCAGCCCTGGAAGAACGCCAGCTTCATACGGTGCCTCCTGAGTCGATGGTCTTGATCGCAGCATTCTTGAGTCGATAGAAGATATCGGTCAGCGCCACCTGGTTCGGGCAGTGCTCCTGGCAGAGATAGCAAGTGGAGCAGCTCCAGATCATCCGGGCCCCCATGGCCAGCTCCCGGTTGCCGATGCCGAGGCTGTAGATGATCTGGTGCGGCAGCAGGTCGAGGTGCTCGATCGGGTCGTCGTAGAGCCGCACCACCGGGCAGATGTTGGTGCAGCGCTGACAGGTGTAACAGCTCCGGTAACTGTCGTCGGTGTCGGCCGGGGCCGGTGGTGTCCCCAGGCTCAGGCCGGACAGGTCGGCCAGTTTCCGGAAGCGCTGGTTGAACAGCTCGTGGAGTTTTTTCAGGGCCTGCAGATGTTCGTCGGCGTAGCGTCGGGCCAGGGCGAGTGGAAAGGAGAAATGGCTGAGCAGCGAGGTTTCCGGGATGCCGCGAGCGAGCAGGTAATAGCGTGAACTGACGAAGAGTTCGCGCAGGTTGATGCCCGACGGGCAGACCATTGAACAACGATCGCAACTGGTACAGATATACAGGCCTTTCTGCAGGTGGGCCAGTGTGGCCCGGTCGACGGGTTGACCGGCGGCTACTTTTTTGAGCAGTTGAACTTTTTCGGACGGCAGGATGAAATCGTTCTGAAACGACTCGTAGAACATCAGCGACGAGCAGAGTTCGCTGCAAACCCCGCAATGGGTGCAGGCCGACAGGCCGATCGTCTGGCGGGTGAGCGTGTTGGCCGGTTCGGCCGGTTCTTTTTTGAAGCCGAGCACACCGTTGATGAGCAGGGATGCCGGCACCGAGATGACGTGAAACATTTTGCTGAACGGCAGCCAAGCGAGCAGAGCCAGGCAGCTGAGCAGGTGCAGCGTCAAGAGTACCGTGATGACACCGCCGTCGCCGATCGCCGAGGCGAGCGGTCCGATGACCTTGGCCACCGAGAAGCTGACAAAAGCGCCGGTCGCCGGGGCGTGGCATTCGGTACAACTGCGTGAACTGATTTCCCGGCCGGCCGCGACCAGCGCCGGGTCATAGGGCTTGACCGCATGGACCGGAACCAGCCCCTGTTCGGCGGCCCAATGGGTCTCGAGGGCCAACTCTTCCGCATCGTCGGCGATGTCGCCATAGTCGTCGACCATCTCCTGGTAGGCGTCATATGAGGAAATTTTCACCCCTTCCAGCAGGAAGCCGCTGATGATGATTGTTGCCACGAAGGCCAGGGCCAGCCAATCGCTGCCCAGGCTTTTGACCCGCTGCGGTGTGTCCGTCAGACGCCGATGCAGCGCGATGGCCAGACCGATCAAGACCATCAGGCCGAAGACGTTGCGCAGGGTGAGGAAGGGGTGCAGGGTGGAATAATAGCCCCTGAAGAAAAATTCGCTGACGTCGGTGCCGAGTCCGTGCATGAAGAGCAGCAGCAGAAAACCGACGAAGATCAGGCTGTGAGCGATCCAGCGCCTGACACTCCGGGCCAGGAGCCGCCTTTGCAGCAGAACGTCGGTGACCAGGGTCTTGAGCAGCGCCAGCAGATCGGTACTTGCCAGAGTCGTTCCCAGTCCCCGCAGTGCCGCCGGGATCCGGCGCGCCGGCGGCTGCGGCGTGCCGGTTGGTCGAATACCCTGGGAAAACCAGCTGCGTCCGCGGTACAAGATTCCGGCCAGAAAAATCAGAAGGGCTATTCCGAGGAGGATTTTCATAATCATTCCCGAACTATGTGGTTGCTCCGAAACGTCCGGCCAGGTGTCGGACGTCTTTATGGCTCCTGCCATGCGGCGGTAATCCGGCCCGATCGGCAAAGGTCAGGTCATGGCACCTCCGGGCGGGCGGTATCCTGCTGTACGGCCGTGAGTGATTTCTGGACAGGCGCTAGGAGCCATGGTTGACTGAAGGTATGATCAAGAAAAACCATGTCTTGCCAGCCCTTGCGTGACTGTCGTCAATACTGATTCGAACGCCTCCGTCGAATCTACCGGTGGTGGTGGTAAAAGTCAATTCTCTTACGACATCGTCGAACCTGCCGGACTTTCCCGGCGATCGCCGGTGATGATCCGCTTTTCCGTGACGATCCGGTCAAGCAGTTCGTCATGCTCGGCCAACGGGAGCCTGTCGACAACCTGCATCTCGAAAGCGAGAGCGATGCGGGCAATATTCGGGACCTGGGCCAGCAATCGATCGTAATAGCCGCCGCCGTAGCCGAAGCGGCCGCCCCGCAGGTCAAAGACCGAGCCGGGCAGGATAATCAGGTCAAGATTCTGCGGGCTGGTCAGGTGCCGGGGAAGCACTGTCTCGCGAGGCTCCGGGATGCCGCAATAACCGGGGCCCAGATCGTCCGCGGGATCATCGATAGCGACCAGGTCGAGGCGTCGTTCGTTGACTCTGGTGAGCGGTACGACGATCCGCTTGCCGCGGGCCAGCAACGATTCGATCAGCGGCAGGGTCTGCACCTCGCTGCGGAAACTGACGTAGGAGCAAATCGTCGCGGCGCCGGCGATTTCGTCAAGGGTCAGGAGCCGCTCTCGTATCGCCTCGCTCATGATGGCCCGCGCCTCCGGGGTGAGGCGGTCACGGGCGGCCATGATCGTTTTTCGCAGCTGGTGCGCGTTGCTCATGGTTGCTCTCCGGTGGTAAGCACGGGCGGTCCGGCCCGCTAAAGTCGCTGGATGGTGTAGAGAAAGAGCGGCAGCCTGCTGCGTCTCTTCAACTCGTAAAACGCAAAGAGCCGGGCCCGGGACGGATTGTCGAAACGGAGCGGGGAGAGATAGATGGTGCCTTTGTCCCATGTCCGGCCGACACCGTCGCCGATCAATGCGGCAAGCGAATTGTAATGATTTTTACCGAGCTTGTCATCAATGACGAAGTTGGCGGTGATCTCGATGGACGGAAACGACTCGTTGATCTCCAGCAGCGCCGTGAATGCCTGCCGGACCGCTGCCGGCGTCAGGGGCTTGCCGAGCTGGTCGAGGGTGGCCTGATCGGCGGATTCCAGGCCGATATTGATAAAGATCCGGCCGGGCAGCGCCTCGAGTTCGGCAAACAGGTCTCGGGGCGCCCGTAGCAGCGAGCCGACCGAGCCGAACAGGAAGACGTTGCTGCCGGCGATCCACGAGTCGGTCAGCCGAAGGCGTAGGTGAGCCTGCTGGACGGCAGAACAGAGCAGCTCCGGGTCGGTCAGCAGCGCGTCGTGCTCGCCGAGAAAGACGCTGTTGTAATTGGCCAGTTCGTCGCCGAAATAGGCGGCCAGCCGGTCGAGCTGCCCGTCGATCTCCGCTCGCGACAGCGGGGTGACGGCAGTGTCGTTCTTGACCCGGCAGAAGCTGCATTTGTAAAGACAGCCGCGGCAGACGGTCAGCGGAATGACCCGATAATCGACATGCCGGGTGTCGGGCGGCAGCACGCTCGGCCGGCCGCCGATGATCGCGAACAACTCCCGTGCCCGCCGGGCCAGGTGGGCGGGACCGTTTCTGATCGCCGCAGCCAGGAAGGCTGAGGCGTTTGTCGGCAACCGGCCGCTGTCAACCTGTAGCGCGACCAGGCTCGGGTGCCAGGAATCGACCAGTGCGGCCACCGCCCGGTTGTGCAGCGGCGAGCCGCCCAATGCGTTGTTGGTGACGTACGGCAGGTTGGGCAGGTAGTATTCACCGGTGGTCTCGAAGACGCCGGTATAACCGCCGGTCGAATAATAGGTCCAGTCGTTGCCGGCGGTGCGCTGCAGCCATTCCTGCGGGTGCGGCCAGTCGCCGCCCGTGCCCTGGGCGCGGATGATCTCCTGGTTGAGGTTGAAGTGCAGGATACTGGAATCGGTTCTGACTTCCGTATAGATCCCGGTTCGCACCGGGTAGCTGGCTTTCAGGAAGTGGTTCGATCCGCGTTTGGCGACATGGATGTGCATCGACTCTGGATAGGTTCTCAGGCAAGCCTCTGTCCGCGCGGCAAAGGTGCCGGTTTGATTGTCAGTGGCCAAGGAAGCGATGAACTGCGCCGCCAAAGCCACTGCCGGTGGCGCACATGGTGCCTGCGGTCGCCATGGCGGCACCATGGCACGGCATCAACTGATCGGCACATTGCTCGTGGTTTCGGCGGCGCCCAAAGCACCGGCAAAGAAAGGTCCGACGGGTTCATGGGTCTTGTCAGGGGGGTGCTTCCTCCGCGGTCTGACGATTCGATTCCCGCTCTTTTTCCGGATCGGCATGTTTGCTGAGCTTTTGGTATAGATAGGCAAGTCCAAGCAGCGACAGGCCAAGTCCCATGAACGAGGCTACCCGGAGCAACCCTTCCAGACCGGCCATATCGAGCAGGAAGATCTTGGCGATAACCAATAAAAGCAGTCCCATGCCGGCCTGGTAGAGTCCCTGCCCATTGGTTTTCGCGGCCAATAAGATGGCAGCGATGGCCATGATCAACCAGACCAGTGAATAGGTGTACAATTCTCCCTCGCCGGTAGAAAGAGAGAGCGCGAGGGCGCCCTGCCACAGGTGCCGAATTTCCATGCTGACGAAGACAAACAGTGACAGTCCGGCCAGGGAGGCGGAGACTTTTGTCCAGCGTTTGTCGTAAAACCACAGGCAGACAGACGAGATGACCACCGGCGCCCCATAGGCCGCCAGCAGCAGGTTCCAGATGGGCGTTGCGCCGATGGTCTCGCGGCTCACCAGGGGATTGAGCACGGTGAGCACCAGGGCGTAGTTGGCCACCGCCATAACCATCAGGATCCTGGAGCAGAGAAGGTAATAGGTGGGCAGCAGGTCGCTGACCCGGCTGCGATAATAGTAGGTCAGCCCGAGGGCCGACCAGAGGATGCTGTTGATTGCGGCCTCGGTGAGGGTGTAATCATCGATGAAAATGGTGCCGTCATAGAGCAGATACCTGGTCTCGGCGGCACAAAACAATACCAGCAGGTGGAGGGTGGCGGCTTCGAGCCATTTTTTCAGCGACCGGCCCGACCGACTCATCCAGGCAGCAATGCCGCAACACAACGTCGCCCCGCCATAGGTCCAGAGCGACCAGTGAATATCTTTCGGGTAGGTGAGCAGCCACGGGTTCAGGGTCAAGCGAACGACCACCAGGGCCAGGAAACCTCTGACGAGCCACTTCAGGCCGTCCACGCCAAAGCGATTGAACAGATAGACCAGGGAGACGACCTGAACCGCAAGAACCAGGGTCAGGCTTGCCTGGCGTAAGAACATGGCGGCGGCCAGGGCAACCGCGAAATGGCCGGCGAGAATGAGCCACAGCGCTCCCTGGTCGGCGCTGTCTTTCACGAGCCTGATATTGGCAAGAACAATGTAGGTTATGCCGAGTATGAAGCTGCCGGCGCTCCATTCCCAGCTGACGGACAGGTCGGTCACCAGCAGATAGGAGAGCGCGAGCCATAAAACAGGTGCCAGGCAGAGCAGTGAAAAGCGCAGATGACGGAAGCCCCGCCGCTTGGAGACCAGCCAGGACATGCCGCTGTAGACGGCGACCATGCCGGCGGCAAAGAGCAGGAAATCGTTCTGGACCGCAAGCCCGAGTCCCTGCCAGCCGATCGGCTGCGTGGCGAGGTCAAGTCCGCAATAGAGCCAGGCAAACCATTGTCCGATCAGCGAACCCCAGGGCAGGTAGCTGATCGAAGCGCGGTGGGCGGCAGCTGCGATCAGAATCAGCGGCAGCGGCGCCCAGTTCAGCAGGGCCAGCGAGGAAAAGGACCCCATGCCGATTGAGAGCGCCTGGGCTGAAATGATGAGCAGCAAGCCGATCTGCAGCGGCTGGAGCCGCCAGCCCAGGCTGGCGGTTCGGTCCCGAATCGGCCGTTCATCTTCGTCGTCGGCGCTGCGGAGCAGCCAGTCAAGGGAAGGGGTGACCAGAAACCCGTAGGCCAGGAACGCCAGGTAGAGTCCGCGAACATCGTCGGCCTGAGGGGTGGTCAACGAGATCAGCCACCAGCCGAGCCCGCCGGCCAGAGTGCCGTACCAGAGCCAGGGCCGATATACATAGCGCATCAGCAGCATGGCCGCACCGCTGATGATCAGGCTGTAGAGCAGGGCACCCAGGATAGTGTCGCTGTCGCTGGCGACCAGCAGCGGTACGACATAGGCCCCGAGAATGCCGATGATCGCCAGTACCGGGCCATCACGCAGGGCAAGCAGCATGGTGAACAGCGAGATGAGGGCCAGGATGGTAAAAACCAGGCCAGGATTGAGCAACTGGTAGAGATGGAGTGCGGCCAGCATGGCGGCATAGAGAGTGATGCTGGCGCCGCCGGCGAGGGCCGCGAACGCGGGATGGGGATCGGCCGTACGGCGTCGCAGCCAATGGGCGAGAAGATGCAGGCCGATACCGGTGGCTACGGCGGCGATAATTCTCTGTGTCGGTCCCAGCAGACCGGTCTCGATACTGTATCTGACCAGGAAAATCCCGGCCAACCCGACACAAAGCCCTCCGAGCCAGATCATCCAGTTGTCCTTCAAGCCGCTCCAGACGGTATACCCCGGTTTCTCAATAGGCGGTTCGTGCCGGACAGCAACGCGCGGCCTGCGGTCGAGTGTTTTTTCAGGCTGACGAATCGGTTCTGGTGCCTCGGTCGGAGGGGGCGCTGGACGGTGGTCAGTCGGCCGCGGCGGTGGTTCTTCGGACAGTGGTTGGTTCGCGCTGTTGATCGCGGCGGTTTTCAGTTCAGCGAGCTGTTGCTCCAGCCGAGACACCTGGGCACCGATCCGCTGCATCCTGAAAAAAGCGATACAGCCGAGCACGGCGCCGAAAATAACGGCGAGAAGCCCCCCGATTATCAGCAGAAAAAGGGAATCCATGAGGTCTTACTCCTTTGCCGGCTAAGCCCCAAAAATAATGAAACGAAACGGTAATGGTGCTATTGCCCACGAACCATAGCTTTTATCAACCAGAGTTGTTCTCTGAAATCAACAGTTTCTTGGATGGGGGCGAGAGAGATTGATCAGCGGGGAAGGTAAAATGCGGGTTTTTGCAACAAGACGGTTTCCCGGAGCGTTAAAGAAGGATAAAGTGGCTACGGACGCCGCAGAAGCAGGTGCCGATTGGCCGTTTAAACCTCCGGCTGTGCATCATCAGGAGCCGGAAGGCAAGTATTCACCGAGAACCGATATCCCGCCCCCGACATGGACACCTTTTTCTATCCCGACTCTGTCGTCATCTTCGGCCTTTCCTCCAAAGACAAAAACGTCTCACGCCTCATTCTCGCCAATCTCATCAGATGGGGCTATCGCGGCAGGATCTTCGGGGTCAACCCCCGATCCGACGAGCGACACGTCAATGGCATCAAGATGTATCATGATGTCCGGGAACTGCCTGAAGTTCCCGACGTGGCGGTAGCGCTGCTGCCGGCGCGCTTCATCACAGACGTCGTCCGGGCCTGCGGCGAACACGGCATCCGGCGGATGGCCATCCCTTCCGGCGGCTTCAACGAGGCCCGCGGCGGCGGCAAACAGCTGGCGGAAGAACTGCTCGAGGCGGCCAAAGCCTACGGTATCCGCTTTGTCGGTCCCAACGGCTTGACCATCGCCAACACCGCCAACGGGCTCTGCCTTCCCTTCACCCCGCTGTATCGCCCGCCTCACGGAGGAATGTCGGTTATCACCCAGAGCGGCGGCCTGGGGCTGTCACTGTGGAATTTGATCGCCGATGAGCATCTCGGGTTGGCAAAATTTGCCAGTATCGGCAACAAGCTCGACCTCGACGAGGTCGATTTCCTGAACTATTTCGCCAAGGACCCGGATACGGAGGTCATCTGTCTGTACCTCGAAAGCCTGAGCAACGGCACGGCGCTGGTCGAGGCCGCGGCGGCTTGCGCCAAACCGGTAGTCCTGTACAAGGCCAATACGACCGGGGCCGGCAGCAAGGCGGCCATGAGCCATACCGCGGCGATGCAAAACGATGAAGACGTCATCGACGCCGCCCTGGAGCGGGCCGGCGTTATCCGCATCGATACCTTCAGCGATTTTGTCTCCGTTACCAAAGCCTTCCGGCTGCCGCCGATGAAAGGCAACAGGATCATGGCGATGAGCCCGGCCGGCGGTTTTTCCGTGATCATGGCCGATCTGTGTGCCAAAGCGGGCTTCGCCTTCGCCGATCCGGGCGGAAAGTTCTATGAAGAGGTCGCCACCTATGGCAATGCCGGGATCATAGAGGTGTCCAATCCTCTCGATATGGGCGACATGTACGACCCGAAGGCGACCGCCGATATCTTCCATGCCGCGCTGCACAACGAAAACGTCGACGGTGCGGTCTACGTCAACCAGTGGCCTCGGATGCCGGTCGGCGACGACATCTTCAGCAGGATGTTTCACACCGACTTGTCCCAGGAAACCACGGGCGCCATCCGTTCGGCCGACAAACCGCTCGGCGTCTGTCTGTTCGGGCCGTCAAAGACCATCACGAAGATCAAGAGCAACCTGAGCATACCGATCTTCGACACCCCGGAGGAAATGATCAGGGCGATGAAAGTTCAGCAGCAGTTCTACGAAAGAAAGCGCACCGGATCAGCCCCTCCGTCACGTCCCGACGGGATCGATCATCACCAGGCAAAGTTGTGGCTGGATGGTCACGCCGGAAACCGAGGCGAGGAAATTTTTGAATTGCTGGCCGCCTATGGGGTCACGGCCGCTCCGTCCTGCGTTGTCACCGATGGTGACGGTGCTGTCCAGGCGGCACGGCGGATCGGCTACCCGGTGGTCATGAAGGTCGTCTCTCCGGATGCGCTCCATAAATCGGAAGCAGGCGGCGTTCGCCTCGACATCCGCACCGATGAGCACGTGCGAGCGGGCTTCGCCGAATGTGCCGCCAATCTCCTGGCGTACAATCCCCGGGCCGTCTTTGAAGGGGTCCGCGTCATGGCCATGGCGGAGCCGGGCCATGATATGTTTGTCGGCGGCATCCATGACGAATCCTTCGGCCCGGTGGTGGTCTTTGGCTACGGCGGCATCTATATCGAGCTCTTCAACGATACGCAGCGGGCGCTTTGTCCCACATCCCACGCTGAAGTCACAGACAAGCTCAAGAGATTGAAATCGTACCGAATCCTCGAGGGAGCGCGGGGCAAGACGGCCGTTGACACTGCCGCCTATATCGACCTGATCGTCCGGGTAGCCTGCCTGCTCGCCGATTTTCCGGAGATCAGGGAGCTTGATTTGAACCCGGTCCGGATCCTTGAAGACGGCTCCGGCGTGCTGGCCCTCGATGCCCGGGCGAAGATAGAGCACAACTCTTTTGCGTAATGTAATGAGGTGTGAGGATAATTTCGATATTGTTACTTTCTCCGCCTGTTGCCAAACCCAGTGAGCCGCCAGCTGGTCTTGCCGGGCTTGCCGGAGCGTTGCGACAACAAGGTGTTGCCTGTCAAGCGGCCGATCTCGGTTTGGAGGGGATGCTCTATCTGCTGCACCATTGTCCAGAGCCTGATGCACGGGATCGCTGGGCGCGCCGGGCCTGGAAAAACAGGGAGGCCAACCTGCGGGCGCTCCGGAGCAGGAATACCTATAAAAATGGGTCTCGCTATCGCAAAGCGGTTCTGGAGATCGGCCGTATGCTGGCGATGGCCGGTGATGAACAGGTGCGGGTGAGTCTGGCCGATTACCAGGATGGACGGTTCTCGCCGACAATCAGTGCGGATTTGCTGCGCATGGCTGGTGAGCCGGAGACCAGCGTGTATTATCCGTTCTTCCGGTCACGGCTGATCAATCTGCTTGAGCGGTATAATCCCCGGTATATCGGTATTTCCATCAATTACCTGAGCCAGGCGTTGAGCGGCTTTGCGCTGATCGGTCTGGTGCGGCAACTGGCCCCCGGGGTTACCGTGGTGGCGGGGGGCGGGCTGATTACCTCGTGGATGTGCAGTTCACGCTGGTCGGAGCCGTTTTCCGGTTTAATTGATCACTGTATCGCCGGACCGGGAGAAGGCCCCTTGCTCGAAGTGCTCGACCGCGATGGCGGTCATGACACCGAGACAGCCGTGCCCGATTTCAGCGACTTGCCGCAAGACGACTATCTCTCGCCGGGATTTGTGTTGCCCTACAGCTGCTCTTCCGGCTGTTTCTGGAACCGTTGCAGTTTTTGCCCGGAGCGGGCCGAGGGCAGCCGGTTTTGGATGAAATCGCCGACCCGGGTTCGGGAGGACGTGGGGGTACTGGTAACGCGGCAGCGACCGATCCTACTGCATCTGCTTGACAATGCGGTGCCGCCGGCGGTGCTGGCGAGTTTCTCGGCAGAGCGTCCGGGCGTGCCCTGGTATGGCTTTGCCCGGATCAGCGAGCAGTTGGCCGATTTGGATTTCTGCCGCAGCCTGCGGGCCTCCGGCTGCGTGATGCTTAAGCTCGGCCTGGAATCGGGATCACAGCAGGTGCTTGATCGCCTGGACAAGGGGATCGACCTGCAGATCGCCGCCCGTGTGCTGGCAAACCTGCGTCAGGTGGGGATCGCCACCTATGTCTATCTGCTCTTCGGCACCCCGGCCGAAGACGAGAGTGACGCGTGGCAGACGCTGCGCTTTGTCTGCGAGCATCACCGGGCGGTCACCTTCGTTAACCTGGCCATCTTCAATATGCCGCTGGACAGCCCGGAAGCGGAGGAGGTGGAACGTGTACCTTTCTCCGGCGACGACCTGGCGCTCTATACCGGGTTTCGTCATCCGCGAGGGTGGGATCGGCGCCGGGTGCGCCGTTTTATCGACCGGGAATTCCGCCGGCAGCCGGAAATTGCCGCCATCGTCAGGCGTGACCCGCCGCATTTTACCTCCAATCATGCGCCGCTGTTGGTGATGAATGGCCTTGACGGCGCTTAGCGATATTCAGTAATAGTGTGTTCTGCGTGAAGAAGAATTGATACTTACCAGGGAGTGCGCTGAATACTGCCTTGTAGCAGGCTACGGCAGGAAGAGCCCCGCGGACGGTGAAAAAAGAGATTGTCTTACCGTGAAAATTCCATGATAATGTCAAGGCTGTACAGTGCACACTGAACGACAGTTTACGCGAATCAAACCGATCAGCGCCCGCAGCCGATGTTGGATCATCGAGTCGCCGGTTACGCACACAGTCAGGGGGCTGATCCGAAGGAGGTTGCTGTGACCCTCAACGCCCTCGGAGAGAAGAACAGGCAGAAAGTAGGCTCGGTACTGGTCGTCGGCTCCGGGGTCGGCGGCATGCAGGCCGCCCTCGACCTGGCGGACAGCGGTCTGCTGGTACACATGATCGATGGCGAGCCGTCGATCGGCGGCACCATGGCCCGTCTCGACAAGACCTTTCCCACCGGCGACTGCGCGATGTGCATGATTTCCCCGCGGATGGTCGAGTCCAGCCGGCACCCCAATATCAGGATGCACACCCTGGCCTCGGTCAAATCGGTGGCCGGTGAGGAAGGTAATTTCACCGCCACCATCGAGCAGCCGGCCCGCTATGTCGACCCGGACCGCTGTACCGGTTGCGGTGCCTGCGAGCCGGCCTGCCCGGTGAAGATCCCGAGCGAGTTCAATCTCGGTCTGGACAAGCGCAAGGCCATCTATGCCCTGTTCCCGCAAGCGGTCCCCAATACCCGGGCGATCGACAGGCACTCCTGTCTCTACCTGACCAAAAACGTCTGCCGCAAGTGCGAGAAGGCCTGCGATGCCAAGGCCATCAATTTTGCCGACCAGGACCGAATCTACGATCTCCGTGTCGGCTCGATCATCCTGACTCCGGGCCTGAAGACCTACGACCCGGCGATCCGGCAGGAGTTCGGCTACGGCCGTCTGGCCAACGTGGTCACCTCGCTGCAGTTCGAGCGGCTGCTGTCCGCCTCGGGCCCCTGCGGCGGCACGGTGGCCCGGCCGTCCGACCAGGCCCACCCGAAACGGCTGGCCTGGATTCAGTGCGTCGGCTCGCGCAACAGCCACAACGCCAATCCGTGGTGCTCTTCGGTCTGCTGCATGTACGCCGCCAAACAGGCGATCATCGCCAAGGAACACGATCCCGAGGTGCAGGCCACCGTTTTCTACATGGAGCTGCGCGCCTTTGGCAAGGATTTCGACAAGTATATCGACAAGGCCAAGAACGAGAGCGGGACCATCTATCGGCGGGCGATGGTCTCGGAGATCATCGAGGATCCGGTCTCCAAGAACCTGATCATTCACTACATCGATGAAGACGGGCACCGGATCAACGAGGAATTCGACCTGGCCATCCTGTCCATCGGTTTCGAGCCGCACGAGCAGGCCCGGGCCTTTGCCGAGACGTTTGGTATCGATACCGACGGCTACGGCTTTGCCGGTACCTCGAAGCTGCAGCCGGTGCAGACCAGCCGTGCGGGCATCTACGTGGCCGGTATCTACCAGGGACCCAAGGATATTCCGGAAACGGTGATCCAGGCCAGCGGGGCGGCTTCGTGTGCCATGTCCCTGCTTGGCGAGCGGCGGGGCACCGAGATCGAGGAAGTGGTGCTGCCGCCGGAGAGAGACATCGGTGGCGAGGAGCCGCGGGTCGGGGTCTTCGTCTGCCATTGCGGGGTCAATATCGCCGGTACCGTCGATGTCACGCGGGTCGCCGAGGCTGCCGCCGATCAGTCGGGGGTGGTCCATGCCGAGACGGTGATCTATGCCTGCGCGCCGGACGGCCAGGAAAAGGTCAAGGAAACGATCAAGGAAAAAGGCCTGAACCGGGTGATCATCGCCTCCTGTACGCCGCGCACTCATTCGCCGCTGTTCCAGGACACGATCCGGGAGGTCGGCCTGAACAAGTTCCTCTTCGAGTTGGCCGACATCAGGGAGCAATGTTCCTGGGTCCACAAGGACGACAAGGAGATCGCCACCGACAAGGCGATCGAGATCACCAATATGAATATCGCCAAGGGGCGGCTACTCGCCCCGGTCTCGCAGAACTCGGTCGGCGTCAACCATACCGCCCTGGTAATCGGCGGCGGCATTGCCGGTATCAACGCCTCGCTGTCCCTGGCCGCCCAGGGCTACCAGGTCCATCTGGTGGAGCGCGAAGCAGAGCTTGGCGGCTTGCTGCGCCGGGTGCGGCGCAATCTCGAGGGCGACGACGTGCCGGCCTATCTGACCGGCGTTATCGAGCAGGTCGGCGAACACCCGGCAATTACCGTGCATCTTGGCACCACCGTTGATGTCACCGACGGTTTTGTCGGCAATTTCAAGACGACGCTGCATGACGGGACTCTCATCGAACACGGGGCGGTGCTGGTCACCACCGGCGGCGTCGAGTACCAGCCGGAAGAATACGGCTATAACGAGTCGGACAAGGTGATCACCCAGCGCCAACTCGAGGACCAGCTGGCTGAGCGCGATCCGGTCGCCGGTGAGTGTTACGTGATGATCCAATGCGTCGGTTCCCGCGAGGAACCGGCCAATTACTGCTCGCGGATCTGCTGCCAGGACGCGCTGAAGAACAGCATTGCCATCAAGCAGCGGCAGCCGCAGGCCACGGTGGCGGTGCTCTATCGCGATATGCGCGCCTACGGGTTGAAAGAGGATTATTACCGGCAGGCCCGCGATCTCGGGGTTTTGTTCTTTCTCTACACCCCGGACCACAAGCCGGCGGTGCAGACCGAGGGTGAGCGCTGCCGGATCAGCTTTCCCGACAAGGTACTCGGCAAACAGATGACCATCGACGCCGATTACGTCGTGCTGTCCACCGGGCTGAGGCCGCGGCCCGATGCCCCGGAGATGGCCAAGAAATATAAACTGACCTGCAATATCGACGACTTTTTCATGGAAGCCCACGTCAAGCTGCGGCCCGTAGATTTTCCCAGTGAGGGCTTCTTTCTGGCCGGTCTGGCCCATGCCCCGAAGAACCTCGAGGAGACCATCGGCCAGTCCCTGGCCGCCGCCGGCCGGGCCGGGGCGCTATTGTCCAAGGAGCAGCTGAAGGTCTCCGGCATTATCTCCAAGCACGACCGGGATATCTGCATGTCCTGTCTGGCCTGCTTCCGCGCCTGCCCGTTCGGCTCGCCGTTCATCGACGAGGACGGCCGGGTCAGCCATAACGAGGTGAAATGCACCGGCTGCGGTATCTGCGCCGGCGTCTGCCCGGCCAAGGCGTTTCAGGTCAATTTTTTCCGGGACGATCAGATCATCGCGATGGTCGATTCCGTCACTGAAATCGATTAACCACACTTTCGGGAGGAAGCGCGAGCATGACACCTGGTGAAGACGTCGCCACGGGACCGGCCAATCCGGAAAAGCGGCCCGAAGAAATCCCCGCCGACTGGCGGGCCAATATCATCGCCTTTGCCTGTCACTATTGCGCGTTCGCCGCCGCCGATCTGGCCGGGGTGATGCGTCTGTCCTATCTGCCCAACGTCAAGATCATCCGTCTGCCGTGTACCGGCAAGCTCGACCAGATCTATGTACTGCGGGCCTTTGAGCGGGGCATCGACGGTGTCTTCGTGGCCGGCTGACTGCCCGGCCAATGCCATTTCCTGGAAGGAAATACCAACGCCGCCAAACGCATCGAGCGTGTTAAAAAGCTGCTGACCACCGTCGGCATCAACCCGGAACGGGTCCATTTCTACAACCTGTCCGCGGCCCAGGGGCCGCGCTGGGCGGAGATCTGTACCGAATTTACGCAGCGGATCATCGACCTGGGTCCGTCGCCGATTTGGCTGGCCCTGAAGCGTAAACAGCACGGCGCCACCGTCGAGGCGGCGGAAACTCTCTGAAACCGCCGGTGTACCGGACTATCGTCAAGGAATAGAGGAGTCGAAACGCTATGATCGTCGGACAACAAAAACCGTTTGAGGAAATCTGGCAGCTGGTCAAGGAGCATCAGCAGCTCACGGTTTTCGGCTGCAATACCTGCGTTGCCGTCTGTCACCAGGGGGGCAACAAGGAGGCCGGTATTCTCGCTTCGCAATTGCGGATGCGGGCGGTGCAGGATGGGCTGGAGATCAGGATCGACGACAGCGGCATCGAACGGCAGTGCGAGCATGAGTTTTTCGAAAAGACCGAGGAGTTGATCCAAGGCTCGGAGGCGGTGCTCAGTCTGGCCTGCGGTATCGGGGTCCAGTTCATGGCCGGTAAATACCCGAAAATTCCCATCTATCCGGCCCTCAATACCACCTTTCTCGGCGATGTCCCGGAAACCGGGTTGTTCAGTGAGAAATGCCAGGCCTGCGGCGATTGCGTACTCGGGGTGACCGGCGGCGTCTGCCCGGTCAGCCGCTGCGCCAAACGGTTGTTCAACGGTCCCTGCGGCGGTTCGACCCACGGCAAGTGCGAAATCTCGAAAGATACCGAGTGCGCCTGGCAGCTGGTCATCGACCGCTTGGAGGCACTCGGGCGGCTCGACGATTACGAGAAGGTGCACCCCATCAAAGACTGGTCGAAAGATCGGGCCGGCGGCCCCCGAACCTTTAAGCTGGAGGACTTCTAATGGCCGAGACAGTAACCGGCAGCAGACTCGAGAAGGTATTGAAGAGCGGGCACCAGGCGGTCACCAGCGAATGCGGGCCGCCCCGGTCCAGCGATGCCTCGCATATCATTACCAAAGGCCAGCTGATCAAGGATCACGTCGATGCCATCAACGTTACCGACAATCAGACCTCGGTGACCCGGTTGTGCAGCCTGGCGGCCTGTGTCCACCTCAAACTGCAGGGGCTCGACCCGGTACTGCAGATGGTGGTGCGGGATCGCAACCGGATCGCGCTGCAGAGCGATATCCTCGGCGCCGCCTCGTTCGGGATTAGCAATGTCCTTTGTCTCTCCGGCGATCACCAACGCTTCGGTGATCATCCCCAGGCCCAGAATGTCTTCGATCTCGATTCGATGCAGCTGGTCCAGACGGTCAGGTACATGCGTGACGAGGGCAAATTCCTCAGTGGTGACGAGATCAAGCAGCCGCCGAGCATGTTTGTCGGCGCGGCTGCCAATCCGTTCGGCGACCCGTTCAAGATCCGGGTGCCGCGCCTGGCCAAGAAGGTGGCCTGCGGCGCCGAGTTCATCCAGACCCAGTGCATCTACAACCTCGACAAGTTTGAGAAATGGATGGAGGGCGTGCGCGAGCGCGGTCTTCACGAAAAGATCTATATCCTGGCCGGCATCACCCCGATGCGCTCGGTCGGTATGGCGCGCTATCTGCAGAAAAACGTGCCCGGCATGGACGTGCCCGACGAGCTGATCGAGCGGATAAAAGGGGTGGAGAAAAAAAAGCAGGCCGAGGAGGGCATCACCATCGCCGTGGAGACCATCCAGCGCCTCAAGGAGTGCACAGGCGTGGCCGGATTCCACGTGATGGCCATCGAGTGGGAGGAAAAAGTACCGGAGATCGTTGAACGCTCCGGACTCTACCCGCGCCCGAAGATCGATTGACACGGAGACAGACAAAAATGGGGACAGCAAAAAAGGGGACAGTCCCCATTTTGCTTCAAAAATGGTTGAAAATGGTAAAAATGGGGACAGTCCCCTTTTTTCAGTCCCCTTTTTTTACGCGCCCTTGCAACGCATACATCTTGATACAGTCGAGTAAATGCGCAAGCACAAGAACCGGTATGGAGGTCAGGTAATGGAAGAACGTCTGAGTACTATTCTCGAACCGTATCAGGGAAAGCCCAATGCACTGATTCCGATCCTTCAGGAAGTGCAGGAAGAGCTTGGCTATTTACCCGAAGAAGCGATGCTGGAAATCGCCAAAACAACGGGGCTGCCCGAAAGTCAAGTTTACGGTGTCGCCACTTTCTACGCCCAATTCTATTTTTCCAGGCGGGGCAAAAACCAGACCAAGGTCTGCTCCGGTACCGCTTGCCACGTTAAAGGAGCGGCCCGGGTTCTCGACGCTTTCGAGCGGAAATTGGGGATTACCTGCGGCACGACCTCGGAAGATTACGAGCACAGCCTGGAGACCGTGGCCTGTGTCGGTTCCTGCGCGCTGGCTCCGGTGGTGGTCGTCAACGATCATGTCCACGGCCAGGTCCAAACCGGCTCAATTGGTAAGATTCTGAAAGAAAGCCTTAAGGATTAAGGAGGTTTCCACATATGCAAAAGGTAAACGCACCCTCCGACGTAGCAACAATGAGAGCATCTTACCGGGACGCTTTTGCCCGGCAGAATATCAGATTCCTGATCTGTGCCGGAACCGGCTGCATCGCCGGAGGCTCGCTGCATGTATACAACGAATTCAAGCGTTTGATCGCCGACAGAGGAATCAATGTCGATGTCAATCTTCTCTTCGAAGGAGAGGAACATGAAGCGGGAACCGTTACCAGCGGCTGTCACGGATTCTGCCAGATGGGTCCACTCGTTCGTGTCGAGCCCCGGGGAACATTTTATACCAAGGTGAAGGCCAAGGACGTCGAGGAGATAGTTACCGCCACGCTGGATGAAGACAGGGTGGTGGAGCGGCTGCTCTACGAGAAACAGGACGGCGAACATGCCCTGACCGAACATGACGTTCCCTTTTATAACCGCCAGCAGAGAATCGTCCTGGGCGGCTGCGGGAAGATCGACCCCGAGGATATACGTGAATATTTTGCTATTGAAGGATATCAGGCACTGGCAACAATCTTTGCAAGCTATAGTCCCGAACAAGTTATCGAGATCGTCAAAAAATCGGGACTGAGAGGACGCGGCGGCGGCGGATTTCCAGCCGGACGCAAATGGGAGGCGGGCCTCAATGCCAAAGCAACGCCTAAGTACGTGGTCTGCAACGGCGATGAGGGGGACCCGGGTGCCTTCATGGACCGTTCGGTTTTGGAAGCAAACCCCCACTCGGTCATTGAAGGCATGACCATCGCCGCATACAGCATCGGCGCCGAACATGGCGTCGTCTACGTCCGGGCCGAATACCCTCTGGCAGTCGTGCGCCTGCTGAAAGCCATCGAACAGGCCATGGAATACGGCGTCCTCGGCGACAACATCATGGGTACCGGGTTCAACTTCGATATAGAGGTATTCCAGGGGGCCGGTGCCTTCGTCTGCGGCGAATCCACCGCGTTGACCCTGTCCATTGAAGGAAAGCGGGGGATGCCCCGGGTTGCGCCGAGGCCAAGGACCACCGAAGTCGGTCTCTACGACAAACCGACCCTGCTCAACAATGTAAAAACATTCGCCTACGTTCCCGACATCATCAGAAAGGGTGCGGACTGGTTCAAAAGCATCGGCACCGAAAGCAGTTCGGGAACCGCCGTTTTCGCGCTCACCGGCAATATTGTCAATGCCGGGTTGATTGAAGTACCGATGGGAATCAGGTTGCGTGAAATCATCTACGACATCGGCGGCGGTATCCCTAAAGGCGGCGAATTCAAAGCCGTGCAGACCGGCGGACCGTCCGGCGGCTGCCTGCCCGAAGCATTGCTCGATACGCCGATCGATTACGATTCCCTGGATGAAGCAGGCTCGATCATGGGCTCAGGCGGTATGGTCGTCATGGACAAGCGCACCTGCATGGTCGACGTAGCCCGCTACTTTCTGCAGTTTACCGAGGAAGAATCCTGCGGCCAGTGCATCCCCTGCCGCTTGGGTACCAAGCAGCTGCTGGAGATTCTCAAGGACATCTGTAAAGGCAAAGGTAGAAAGGAAGACCTCAGCTTGCTTGAAGAACTGAGCCACTCCGTCCATGGCGGGTCAGTCTGCGGGCTCGGACAAACCGCGGCCAATCCGGTTCTGACGACGCTGCGTTACTTCAAGCATGAATATGAAGCCCATATCAACGACAAGTGCTGCCCGGCTCGGGTATGCAAGGATCTGATATCTTTTAAGATAGACGAAGAAAAATGTGTCGGCTGCACCCTCTGCGCCCGGGCCTGCCCGGTTGAAGCCATTTCGGGTGAAAAGAAGAAAGTTCATGTTATTGATCAATCGCTCTGTATTCAATGCGGTCTGTGCCAGGAAAAATGCCCGAAAAAATTCAGCGCGGTCGAGTGTGTCTCGCCCAAGCTGCCGGTAACGCCCAAAGAAACGATGGAGGTGTCTTAAATGGACAAAGTCACCATAACACTAGATGGCGTCAAGATTACCGCAGATGCAGGAATGACGGTGCTGCAGGCTGCCCAGGCTAACGGTTTCTACATTCCCAACCTGTGCAACCACCCGGATCTTAAGCCGGCCGGCCTGTGCCGGGTGTGCGTGGTCAAAATGGATGACTGGAAGATCGTCATTTCCTGCAAGCAGCCGGTCAAGGACGGCATGGTAATCAGCACCGAGGACCCGGAGGTCCGGCAGATCCGCAAAAACACCGTGGAACTGATCGTTGCCAACCACCCGATGACCTGTCTGACCTGCGAGGCCGACTCCAGGTGCGAACTACAGAGGGTTGCTCACTACACCGGCGTCACCCCGGACGGTCTCAAGCGCTACCGGCGATCCGTGCGCAACCTGCCGATCGACACCTCCAATCCGTTTTTCGACATCGACCATGCCAAGTGCATCCTCTGCGGCATCTGTGTGCGAACCTGCGACGAGCTGCAGAATATCAACGCCATCGATTACGCCCAGCGCGGCGTTCAAAGCCTGATCTCGACCCTTGGCAACAAACCGATCGCCGAATCACGCTGCGAATCGTGCGGTGAATGCGTGGTCCGCTGCCCGGTCGCCGCCCTGTCGCCGAAGGGGGTCCAGGAACCGATGCGGGAAGTCAAGTCCATCTGCTCATACTGCGGTGTCGGCTGCGGCGTCATGCTCGGCGTCCGGGGCCAAAATGTCGTCAATGTCCGGGGCGACAAGGACAACCCGGTTAATGGAGGTTCATTGTGCGTGAAGGGTCGATTCGGTTATAAATTCATCAACCACCCGGCGCGCCTTTCCACTCCGCTGATCAAAAAAGATGGAAAACTCGAAGAAGCCTCCTGGGACGAAGCCCTGGACCTGATTGCCGAAAAATTCTCCGGCAGCAAAGGGAGTGCCTTCGCGGCACTGGCTTCAGCCCGGATCACCAACGAAGACAACTATCTGATCCAAAAGTTTACCCGGGCGGTGATGGGTACCAATAACATCGATCATTGCGCCCGGCTCTGACACTCCCCGACAGTGGCCGGTCTGGCCACCAGTCTGGGCAGCGGCGCAATGACCAACTCGATTGATGAAATCAGCGGCGCATCGACTATTCTTGCCATCGGCACCAACACCACGCAGGCCCATCCGGTACTAGCCCTGCAGGTCAAAAAGGCGGCCCGCCAAGGGGCCAGCCTGATCGTCGCCAACCCCAAACAGATCGATCTCTGCCGCCACGCGACCATCCATCTCCAGCACCGGCCCGGCACCGATGTGGCTCTGGTCATGGCGATGATCAAGGTGATCATCGACGATGGGCTTGCCGACATGGACTTCATCAACCGGCGTTGCGAGAACTTCGATGCTTTTGCCGCCTCACTGGCCGAGTTCGATCTGGACAGTGCAGCGAAAATCACCGGCGTACCCGCCGAGTTGATCAGCAAAGCGGCAAAAATCTACGCCACCAATGGCCCAGCGGCCATTCTCTATTGTATGGGGATCACCCAGCACTGTCACGGGACCGACAATGTCTGGTCCTTGAGCAATCTGGCACTGGTTACCGGCAACCTCGGCAAGCCATCGGCGGGAGTCAACCCGCTGCGCGGTCAGAACAATGTCCAGGGCTCCTGTGACATGGGCGCCCTGCCCGATGTCTACCCGGGCTATCAGAAAGTGGCACGGCCCGAGAACAAGGAGAAATTCGAGGCGGCATGGGGCGTTAAGCTTTCGGACCAGGTGGGGCTCACCCTTTCCGAAATTTTCGATGACATTCATGAGGGGAAAATAACCTCACTCTACCTGGTGGGTGAAAATCCTTACCTGAGCGAAGCCAACGCCACCCATGCCATCGAGTGCCTCAAGCGGCTCGACTTCCTGGTCGTCCAGGACATCTTTTTGACTGAGACCGCGGAAATGGCTGATGTGGTTCTGCCGGCTGCTTGCTTTGCTGAAAAAGACGGAACCTTTGCCAACACTGAACGCCGTATTCAGCGGGTACGCAAGGCCATTGACCCGCCCGGGGCGGCAAAACCGGACTGGCGGATCGTGGCCGAAATCGCCAAAAGAATGGGGGCGGACGGCTTCGATTTTAATGATGAAGCCGAAATCATGGCCGAGATCGCCTCTCTGACCCCGCAATACGGAGGCATCAATTACGAACGTATCGAAGATGGCGGTATCCAGTGGCCATGCCCGACCACGGATCATCCGGGGACCCCGACTCTGCACACCGAAACATTTGCCACGCCAAGCGGCAAGGCTCAACTGATGCCGCTTTCGTTCAGGGATTCGGCGGAGCTTCCCGACGACGAGTATCCGTTCCTGCTGACCACCGATCGCAGCCTGTTCCACTACCACACCGGCAGTATGACCCGCCGGGTGAACGGCCTCGCTCAGCTGGACAGCGAGGAATTCCTGAAGATCAATCCCACAGATGCTGCAGCACTCGGGCTCGAAGACAGGGAAATGGTCCAGGTGAGATCACGGCGCGGCACAACTCGGGCCAAGACCAAGCTAACCCGAATTTGTCCCCCGGGCCTGGTATCGATGACCTTCCATTTTGCTGAAAGCCCCACCAACGTACTGACCAGTCCGGCTCTTGACCCGGTTGCCAAGATACCGGAAACCAAGGTCTGTGCGGTGCGGGTGGAAAAGGTATAGCAGCAAGCTGAGCACGAATAGGGGCATCAGGAGTGCGGGTCTGATCGCCGATCGGTAAGAAAGGAGTTGTCGGGGTACCGGCGATGAGTTACGGTTTTTTCACAACAGAAAAAACGGTCGCCGGAGACAGGTGCGACCGGTGAGATCGAGCAGAGGTGCATGATGTGCCAGATGAAAGTGGTTGTCGAAAAGCAGGGTGAAGAGCAGCAGCGCTTCGAGGACGTATCCCGTTTGAGCGTCGACGGCTCAACGATCCGGATCTCGACGCTCTTTGCCGAGGCGGCGGAAGTCAAGAACGCGGCGATCAGATCGATCGATTTCATGGGCGGCCTGGTGCTCGTGCAGCAAAACGGTTGACCGGTCGTACGGACCTGACGCTTGAGGAAGCGGCAATGGAAAATAAAGCGAAGTTGCGGGTGCTTCTGCAGCACTGGATCGAACACAACGGCGGTCACGTCGCCGAATTCAATAAATGGCGGTCAACGATGGCCGACGAGCATCAGGATCGACTCGTCGCGGTTCTCGACCAGGCGGCCGCGCAGATGAACGCGGTCAGCGACACCCTGCACCAGGCGCTCGACGAGTTGGGCGGGCCGGCGGCCGGCCATGACCACCCCCATCATCACCACCACGGGGATGATCACCATCACCATTGAGATCCGAGTCGCCTGATTCGTCGACGGATCAGGTGTAGCAAAACTCCGGGCGTCAGCGGCGCCTCAGCCAGATCGAGGCTTCGAAGCCCGCGCTGTGATGCCTCGGGGGCATCGCGGGCTTCGGACCAGGGCGAGTTATTGTGCCGTGTTCTCCATCGGGTCGAAGGTTTTACCGCAGCCGCTGCAGGTGACTTTTTTGTCCATCTCGTCGGAAAAAATCACCTTTTCCTGCCCGCATTCGGGGCATTTTACCGTGACCTCGGTGATGGATTTGTTGGCTTCGAAACCGGGGCAATGCTGATCTGACATGTGATCCTCCTCGTTTACAGGTTGGGTGTCGATTCGTGAGACGCAGCTTCTTGGTCGGTAGTACCGGGGGCCTTCGTTTTCTTTCTGCTCAGAAAGTGAATAATGCAGGATGGGCGATGGGTGCAATAGAGTTTCGGGTCGCCGCAGGCCAGGCATTCTTCACACAGGAAATAGCCGTGTTTGCGGCAGATATGAGAGGTTTCCCGGTCGGGGTGGTTTCTGCATGTTCCCATGGCGCTCCAGCAGTTTGCCTCCTTGATGGTAGTCACTGGCCATCACAATCCGTTGTCCATCATTGCTGATATTATAGACATCTTGATTCGTGATGACAGGAAAAATCACGAAACGGGCATGTTTTTTCCGGCAAAACTATTTGCCTGTCATTCTTTTTTATGATAGGGGATCATGATGATGATCGAGTGTCAGGCGGGTACTTGATAACCGCTACCTGGTGTCAAAAAGGAGTGTCTCATGTCGATTGTCTGTATCTCACGAGGAAGTTATTATCGAGGGCGGGAGGTCGCCCAGAAAGTTGCCGACATGCTCGGTTACGGTTGCATCTCTCGGGATTCCCTGCTCGCTTCGAGCGAGGAGTTCGATTTTCCGGAAATCAAATTGATGCGCAATATCCAGCATGCCACGCAGATCCTGGAACGCTACTCCTTCGGCCGCGAACGCTATGTGAATTACATCTCGTCGGCAATACTGAGCCATCTCAAACAGGACAATTATGTTTATCACGGCATTGCCGGGCAGTTTTTTTTCTACGATGTCCGCCATCTGTTGAAAGTGCGCATTATCGCCGATCTTGATGAGCGGGTAGCCGACGAGGTGGCACGGCAGAATATTTCCGCCGATCAGGCTCGGCTGCAACTCAAGCATGACGATGAGGAGCGGCAGAAATGGGCGCTGTTTCTCTACGGCATCGACATCATCGACCCGAGTATTTACGATATGGTAATCAACGTCAGCGCCATGAGTGTCGACGATGCGGCGCAATTGATCTGCCAGGCCGCGCAACTGCCGTGCTATCAGTCGACCGAACAGTCGCTGGCCAAAGTCAGGGATCTGGCTCTGGCCGCCGAGGTCAGAGCGGCCCTGTTCGACTTTCCCCAGGCCGGCGTTACCGTCGTCGGCGGCACCGTCTATATCAACGTCAAGGCGCCGGAAGAGCAGGAAGCGGCCATCAGGGCGCGGATCGAAGAGAGTATAGCCGGGGTCGACGGCATCGGCGAGCGGGAGATCCGGGTCGATCCCTACTATTGATCGGCGAAACCCTCTTCCGCTTCCCCTGGTGACGGGAGGAGACAGACCGCCCCGTCGTCAGAACATCGGTTCCAGCACGATATCATCGGCTGTTCCGAGGGCTCCGTCGG
>CAYSSK010000029.1:0-8717 GCA_964433645.1 uncultured Desulfofustis sp. | reverse complement strand
CGTCAGAACATCGGTTCCAGCACGATATCATCGGCTGTTCCGAGGGCTCCGTCGGCCCCGGCACCGATGATTCGCTGGTTTTCAGTAGCGACCGGTCGGTGGCCACCCTCGAGATGGGCCCCGATATCCTGCCCGAACTCCAATTTGTTTGCCAGAAAAGCGGCAAAAATATCACTCGTCCGGTAGAGATCGTCAACTCGCTTCTCTTCTTCCCGCAGGTCGGGCGGGCGATGAAAATACCAGCCGCTGAGATTGCGCAGCGGTGGTGCGTCGCCAAAAGCGGTGCGTGAGGCCCAGGCCTGCCGGAAGGCCGCCGGATTGTCCGGCGCCTGATCGATAATCGGTTCCCAGAAGGATTTGAGGTCGGCTGCCGTTCGATTTTTCTGGCAGGTGAATCGGTAGGAGGCCTCGAACAGCCAGGGCGGGGCCATCAGCAGCACCAGCGGTTTTTTCCGGCCTCGCCTGTCATGATACTCGGCCAGAACCCGGTCGGCCGAGTGATCGAGGCGGTCGATGCCGGCGAGATACTCGCTGAGCCAGGCGGCGCGCAGTGAAGTTTCCTGGCGGGTCAGCCGCGGTGACGCCTGGGCGAGTTGCCGTATTTCCTCGTAACGCGGTTCTGCGTCGAGAACGATCCGATAGGCGGTGCGGATCGTGTGCTGCAGCGCCGTTGTCCAGGTCATTTTGTCATCGATTCGGGTTGCACCGGCCAGCGCGTTTCTGGCAACCCGGTGGATCGTCAGTAATTCCTCGAAACCCTGTTCCCGATTGCCGAGCCTGATCTGCAGGATGGCATGGGCCAGGTAGATGCGACAGAGGTTTTCCAGGTTGCCGGCGCCGCCCACCGACGTGACGATCTCGATCGGTTGCGCGGGGTAGGGCAGGGCGGACAGTTCGGCCAGTTGGACCATAACCAGCCGATAGGGCGCGATCGTTTGCCATGATGTTTCGATATCCCGCCGATGGGTTTCGATCTGCCGGGCGTAATTCGCCTGCTCCATCGGGACAGTGGTGGGTATCGGGCCGAGTGAGCCGTTGTGCAGCGAGGTGAGCAGAAAAGCCGCCTTGCCCGCCTCCGGGTGCCTGACGATCAGGTCCTTTTGCGTATAGGGTTGATACGTCTTGCGCCCGTCGAGCGCTTGGTAGCCGATGAAACCCACCATGATCAGGACCAGCAGCAGCCGGAGAAAGGAGGAGAACCAGGTGCGTTTGGGAGTGATCTGAAAGAGCGGAGCAAACAGCAGCACCAGGGCCAAAGGTGCGATAACCGGCACGACCGCGGCGATGATCTGTTCAGGGGTGATCAGGTCCGGTCGCTCCAGCAGGAGTCGGTAGTCGGTCCCCTGGGTGAGGGTGAAATAGGCGAAGAAACCGGCGATGGTCGTTGAAACCAGCCACAACACCAGATAGAGCAGATATTTGAGCAGCGCGAACATAGGCGAACCAGGTGCGGCAGATCGGCGGCAGAACGGCGCCGATCTGCCGTGAAATCCGGGCCGGCAGGAGCCGCCGGCCGGGCATGTTATCGGATAAAGATCAGATACTCTTCTGCGCGGAACGCAGGGTGTTGCGCATCAGCATACAGATGGTCATCGGTCCCACACCGCCTGGTACCGGGGTGATTTTGCCGGCTATTTCCTTGGCCTTGGCGAAATCGACATCGCCTTTGAGGATGGCCTTGCCGGTCTTCTCGTTTTTACCGACCCGGTTGACGCCGACGTCGATAACCGTTGACCCGGGCTTGATCCATTCCGGCTTGACCAGGTTCGGCACACCGGCGGCAACGATCAGAATATCGGCCCGCTTGCAGTGGGCGGCCAGATCTTTGGTGCCGGTATGGACGATGGTCACCGTGCTGTTGGCGCCGACGCCTTTCTGGGCCATCATCATCGCAATCGGTTTGCCGACGATATTGGAGCGTCCGACAACCACCACTTCCGCCCCCTTGGTCTCGGTGCCGGAACGAACGATTAATTCCTGGATGCCGGCCGGCGTGCAGGGCAGGAAGCGAACTTCATCGCCGCCGATCATCAGGCGTCCGACGTTGACCGGATGGAAAGCATCGACATCTTTGTCGGGGTTGATCGCGTTGAGAACTTTTTTCTCATCGACGTGCTTGGGGAGCGGCAGTTGAACGAGGATGCCGTGGATGTCCGAATCGTTATTGTATCTGTCGATCAGGGCAAGCAGGTCCGCCTCGGAAATATCGGCCGGCTGGTTGTCCTGGATTTCATTGAAACCAAGATCAAGCGCCGTTCGCACCTTCAGGGTGACATAACTGATCGAAGCCGGGTTCTCGCCGACCAGGATGGTGACCAGGCCGGGGACCGTGCCGGTCTTTGCTTTCATCTCCGCGACTTCCTGCTTGATTTCCGCGAGGATGGCCTTGCTGATCTCGGTCCCGCTGATGATTTCTGCCGTCATGATACCGTTCCCTCCATGAAGAAAGTGAGTGAAGCGAGGTTGTGGCGTTGTCGTTGAGGCGTGACTATGTTCGGATCATAGCGATTTTATTCCCATACCGTCGCGGATATGTCAACCTGATTTTTTATATGAAAATCATCTCCCCGGGCTGGTTGGTTCTCTCGGAGGCTGCATCGCGAAGGCCCGGCGGGACGGAGAATCAGGCCCGGAGGGCTGCGGACAGGACGTCCGCTGATAGCCAGCGGGGGACAGGTTGAAACCTGTCTCCCACTGGTTGAGATTAAGCCGACCAAGCCGCAGCGCAGCAGCCGGAGGCAGTGCCGGCCGTGGCGAAAAGATCAACCGGCCGACAGGATGGTCGCCGCTGTCGCCCGGGACTGTCTTGTCCGGGGCTGTATTGTCTTGACATACCGGTGTTTATCGACCATCATTTTCCGGTGTTGAAGGGGGGGGCCGGGAGGAGACGGCAGCGGCCCCGTTTATCGCTCCGATGCCACAGGAGCAGTTTTGCAGAATAATCGAACGTGATGTGTTATGGAGCATCCCGAACAGCTGCCCGGCGCGGAAACGGTCAGCAAATATCTGGCGGCCGATAACGATCGGCTGAAAAAGATCGTCGGCATGGTGGCTTACAATGTCACCGCCGCCGCCAAACAGGCGGCCCAGGCCTTGATCAATGACCGCGAACGAGTGTCCGACGTCACCGATCATCTCGACGGAGAGTTCGCAGCCGAGCTGGATATGGACCAGGCCGAAGAAATCCGGACGATAACCCGGATCGGCCAGGAATTGCAGCGCTATTTCGATGTCACCATCATGAAACTGGCGCTTCGTGATTTCAACGAAGACCTGCTCCGGCAGATCGGCGACATGGAAAAGCGGGAAGCGGAGGTCCGCGAGCGTGAACATGACATCGAGCAGATCATCCGCAAACGGATCAGTGAACTGCGCGATCAGATCCTCAGGGACAGCACCACCGCCAGGGGCTTTTTCGAAAGCGCCTTGACCAAGGCGGAAAAGGTCTTCGACCAGAACAAGATCACCCGTTTTGCCTATTCAGCCATCTCGGTCTTTCAGGAAGAGTTCTTCGATCTGCAGGGTTCCAGCGACGTGGAACAGATCACCAAGCTCTATCAACGGGCCATCGAGCCGTTCCAGATTACCAAGATGGTGATGGACAAGGACGGCAAACTGAAAAAAGTCATCACCAACCAGTTCTCGGAGCCCTGCAGTCAGGATCTGTTTCTCTTTTTTTATAAGTATTACAACGAGCTGTTGGAAATTTACCAGACCGAGGGCGAACTGCCTTCCAGTGCCGACGAGTTGGCTCGCATCTTCCACAAAAAGAAGAAAGACATATCCGAGATCATCTCGGACATGCAGCAGATCGACAAGACGTCCTGACCGGTTTTCTACCGCTTTTTACCGTATCGCTCATATGATATCCGCTCATCCAGCAATGCGGCGCGATCATGCCCGGCCTTCGTTTCCGCCGGATAACCGATGGCGATCACCGCTTCGACCACCAAGGATTGCTCGATTCCGAGCAGGTTTTTAACATAATCCTCGGCGCTTGTTTGACCATCATGGTCGCGTTGGCGGATCTGGACCCAGCAGCTGCCCAGACCGAGATCGGCGGCGGCCAGGTGCAGGATGATCGAAGCGATCGCCGTGTCTTCGATCCAGACATCCGATTTGTCGGGATGGGCGCAGACGGCCACGGCCAGCGGCCCATTCTTGATAAACGAAGAACCGTGCGCTTTGGCATCGGCCAGCTTCGCCAACGTGTCCGGCTCGGTGACGAAGATGAATTCCCAGGGATTGAGGCCGCGAGAGGTCGGCGCCCGCAGCACCGCTTCGATCAGCAGCTCGATTGTGTCCGGCTCCACCGGTCGTTTCTGAAATTGACGGATGCTTCTTCGTGAACGCAGCAGATCGATGAACATGGTGACTCCTTTCGTATGTAACGTTGTTGAGGGCCTTTAGGGGCGAATCACATGCGCCCCGACGGAATCTCATTTTGGTTCGATGACAAGGCCGCTGCTTTGCTGGTCCGCGGTTCAGAGAGGGATTGCTGCGGCCGGGTATCAGGACTGCGGGTCCCCATTGTCCGACCCTTTTTGGCAACCGGTGGCTGCCGACATATCCTGGCGATAACACCAATTGTAGAAAGCCATGGCCAGCAGAATGATCACCGCGCTGATCGCGGTGCCGACTAACGGTCCGAGCAGATCCGGCAGGAAAAACGCCAGCACCAGTAAGGCGGCCGATACAGTAAAGAGGATGGGTGAGGCGAGGATGCGTTTCATGATAACCGAATTGAACCAGGCGTTCGTCGACTGTTGAGCTTTTCCGTGTTAAGGGCCGGGCCTTCCCCGATCCGGCTCGATCCCTCAAAAAAGCGCGCGCCAGCTACGGATTTACCGTTGCGGGGCGCGCGCAGGAAGGGTGCGAAAGGGCCAAACGGCAGTCCTTGACCGGTTTGGTTCAACGCCCCGCCCAAGGAGAATCAATGGCCGCCGACGGCGATCAGACCGGTTGCCGCTGCGGTCAGGACAATGACCTCGAGAGTGGCCAGGGCCGCATAAAGCTTGTCGTTATTGCGCAGCAGGGTCGGGATGATCGCCAGGTAACAGATAATGGATACACCGGCGAGCAGGGCAACCCCTATGAAGTTGAGAAAATCCGAATATTTGATCATGGCCAGCCAGCCCCAGCCGTTGGGGATGTCCAGTCTGGACAGATAGTCATAAACACCGAGATGCCAATAATTTGAAAGTTCGTTCACCGGCACATACGGTTTGATGATGCCGAACACGTAAATGGCAAAAGTGATGACCAGCAGGACCAGGCCAGCCAACATGCCCTTGTTGAGGATATTGGCGTAGAGGATTTGTTCCGGGCTCGGTCCGAGTTGTTTATCTTGGCTCATGATAATCTCCTTGAAACGTTGCGGCAGCGCTAGAAGCCCAGACCTTTAGAAAGTGCTTTCAGTCCGGCGAAGGCGAGAATGCCGATAACCATCCAGCGGATGAAAGTCGGTTTGACCACTTTGAGGATTCGAACGCCGACGAAGGAGCCGCCCATGATACCGATGAGAGAAGGAACCACCATCATCGGGATGATGCAGCCCTCGTTCATATAGATCCAGGCGGCCGACGTGTCGGTGATCGAAAGCAGAAATTTGCTGGTGGCGACGCTGATTTTCAGCGGCGCCCCCATCAGCAGGTTCAGAACCGGGACGTTGGCCCAGCCCGCACCCAGCCCGAACATCCCGGCCATGATACCGATGAGCACAAACAGCGCCAAGCCCAGCGGTGTACGGTGAATTTTCCAGTTAATGGTTTCGCCGGTACTCTCTTCCCGGTAAACGCCATAGATTTTCAGGATCGACGAGAGTCTGTCGGATTCGGGCACGTTCGGATAGGTCGACTTCTTAGCGGTAAGCATGAGCACGCAGATCCCGAGAATGGTAACTCCGAGACAGATCTGGACGATATGGGTGGGTAATGCCAGACCGACCATGGCGCCAAAGATGGCGCAGGTCGAGGCGATCAGGGCCACCGGAATAGCCAGACGAAGACTGGCCAGGCCTGAACGGAGCAGCCCCGGGCCGGCGGCCAGCGCCCCGGCGAGAGCAACCAGCAGACCGGCGCCTCTGACGAAATCGAGATGAAACGGGAAAAACCCGCTGATAATCGGCACAAAGAGCACCCCGCCGCCAACGCCGCCAAGTACGGCGATAATGCCCATGATAAAGGTCACCACAAACAGCACCACCGGCCAAAACCACCAGGCACGGCCGTCCTGAGGCATGGCGGAAACGGCGTCGCTGGACGCGGCGTCACTGGCTGTCGCACAGCCTGCCGACAACAGGAGGACTGTCGCAATGAATAGCCCGGCTACCATCAAAACATTTCGATTCATCAGGGTCTCCTTTACATGTATTGTAAACTTGTTACCAGCCCTTGCGAGCCGCGTTAAATCAAAAGTTTCCGGGACAATAAAGTGTCCAGAAAGTAAAAAAATATCTCTCTGATGTCAAGATTTTTGCCTTCCCGAACGGGGCATTCAGCTCCTGTTTCGGCTGACATTCATCTGTTCGCTCCAGTGGCAGCGGGCGGATTCAGGGGAAGGCCGGCGGATAACCTTTGGCAATTCCGGAACAAAAATTGCTTTCAAAACCTTATAAAGAATTGCCCGGGCGCCATTTTTCGGATATAATCGCCCAAATTTATTGGAGAGAGTGATTATGGTGGGTATACTATTGACGGCTGTGGTAGTCATGCCGGTCGCCGCCGAAGGTGTCGTACCCGAGAGCCCATAGGGTGTTTCAATTCCAGGAAGAGTTGGCTGAAGATATACTGAAGTTTCCAATTGCAAAACGATTAGCCATGAAGAGGAGACATCATGCCCTTGAAAAAAAAGATCAGCGATGTAATGGTCCCCATTGCCGACTACGCCACCACCAAACCGGAGAAGAAACTGGCAGAAGCGATAATGGACCTGCGGAAGATCTATTGTGAGGTCGAGACGGGCGCCTGCACCGAAGCGGGGCACCGGACCTGCATGGTGCTGGACGACGACGGCAACCTGATCGGCATCATTGATTTTCAGTCGATCCTGAAATCCTTGATTCCCGAGATTGCCGGTGGCATCGGTGAAAAACTTTCCTCTCTCGGTATGTCTGTCGCCTTTGCTGAAGCCGGTGCTGAAGATCTGGACGTAGCCAACGCCGGCCTCACCCATCGAGTGTTGACCCAAGCCGACAATATCAAGGTGGGCGATATAATGCTCAAGGTCAGGGGCAAAGGCCTCCAGAGCGATGATCGGCTCATCGAAGGACTCAAAGCAATGCACCGTCTCAAAGTAATGGTTATGCCGGTATTCGACGGCGACCAGCTTGTCGGGGTATTGCGCGACTCAGATCTCTTCTTGGCCATTGCCAATATTCTGTCGGAATAAACGCCCCTGCCTCCGTTCCCGGAGAGCACCTGCCGACGGATCTCCGGGAACACTCGCAACCTCAAGCGCCCTCCTGCATTTCTGATACCGGCCCAATCATCACCCGCTTCACGGCAGTTTCGACACGCAGTCCCATAAGAGCGGGCTTGATTATCAGGCTGGCTCTCCGAAGCCAAAGAATCCAGGCTTCCACGAACAATGGCCTTCCGGCCCAATTTCCGTGGTCCACGAGAGAACGTTCTCTCCGGCATCTAACCAATGTGCCTGCGACAATTGCGGCAGTTACCGCATAAAACAGTTGCCAATGCCTGTGCTTTCGTGTTTAGAAGGCTCGTTGAAACTGAATGGCCATTCATTTCAGCATGCCGACGATATTGAAAACGTATTTTGTTTCTGCACATATCCAATCAAACCAAGGAGAGTTGCCAATGGGACAAGAATCAGTTCCACGCCCCACCGCCGAAATGGTTCTGGCGAAACTGCTCGAAGGGAATCAGCGTTTCGTCTCCGGTCAGTTGCTGCATCCGAATCATTGCGAGGAGAGCAGAAAGCTGGCAGTCAGTGGCCAGACCCCGATCGCCACGATCCTGACATGTTCCGATTCCCGTGTGCCCCCGGTCGACATCTTCGACCAGGGCATCGGTGATCTCTTTGTCGTCCGCGTCGCCGGCAACATTATCGGCGATCACACCCTCGGCAGTATCGAGTATGCCGTGTCCGTCCTGCAGACCCCGCTGGTCGTCGTCATGGGGCATTCCTCATGTGGCGCCGTTTCCGCCGTGATGGGCGGCAAGAAACTCGGCGGCCATATCGCGACGCTGGCCCCGCCGATTCAGTCCGCCGCGAAACTGGTCAAAGAAAAGAACGGTGACCCGGTCAACAACACCTCCCGTGAATTGGCCAAACTGATCGCCCGCCGTATCGCTCAATCGGAGCCGATCATCGCCGACCATGTCACGGACGGCACGGTCAAGGTGATCGCCATGTACTACGATCTCGGCAGCGGTAGCGTGAACGTTCTCGAAGATACTTCCGACAATTGAACGTGAAGCAGGGGCAAAGAGATATCCGATGATTTACAAATTCCTTCCATTTCTCGAATGGTTCAAAGATTACAGCGTCGGCAAGTTCCGTGTCGATCTGCTGGCCGGCATCACCGTGGCGCTGGTCCTGATCCCCCAGTCCATGGCCTATGCCCAGCTGGCCGGTCTGCCCGCCTATTACGGCCTGTATGCGGCGTTTCTGCCGCCGATGATCGCCTCGCTGTTCGGCTCCAGCCGGCAGCTGGCCACCGGACCGGTAGCCGTGGTTTCCCTGATGTCGGCGGC
>CAYSSK010000028.1:0-37082 GCA_964433645.1 uncultured Desulfofustis sp. | reverse complement strand
GGTGATCATATTCTTGATGTAGTCGGCGTGACCGGGACAGTCCACATGCGCATAATGACGCTTGGCGCTCTCGTACTCCACGTGCGCCGTGGCGATCGTAATCCCGCGCTCTTTTTCCTCCGGCGCCTTGTCTATCTCGCCAAAGTCAGTGAACTTCGCCTGACCTTTTAAAGACAATACGCGCGTGATCGCTGCCGTCAATGTCGTCTTGCCGTGATCGATATGCCCGATCGTCCCTACATTGACGTGAGGCTTTGTCCGTTCAAATTTCTCTTTTGACATGTTCCTGTCTCCTCAGGTCATTGAAGTTTTACCCGGTACGTCGTCCTGTCCCTGGAGCTCACGACCGGATTCGAACCGGTGACCTCATCCTTACCAAGGATGCGCTCTACCGCCTGAGCTACGTGAGCGATGCTAACGCCAACCAACATGGAGCGGGAAACGAGACTCGAACTCGCAACCCTCAGCTTGGAAGGCTGATGCTCTACCAATTGAGCTATTCCCGCCTGCACATCAAGCAGGGCATGCGGATGGTGGAGGGGGGAGGATTCGAACCTCCGAAGGCTTCGCCGACAGATTTACAGTCTGTTCCCTTTGGCCACTCGGGAACCCCTCCATAAAAACCGCACGATGAGGCTACCACCGTTATCCGCTTAACACTGCATTGTAACGTAGTTTCGTCCTGGAGCTGGCGATGGGACTTGAACCCGCAACCTGCTGATTACAAATCAGCTGCTCTGCCAATTGAGCTACGCCAGCTTACAAAGCTGACTAATATACCCACTAGATCCTGGTGATGCAAGATCTTTTTTCCCTCGCTCGCACCGAGCAGCAGCACCGCAGCGACGACCAAAGTCCAAACGTCAGCGAGGCCGTCCCCGCTTGGGAACGGCCTCGCTCTGAACGGTACCGCCTGAGGCTTACTGGTCTATTGTTCGATAATCGGTTTGCCGAAGGCACTCGCCCGATACCGCTCAAAGGCCATGGCCGTAGTACGGAAGGCGATATGGGCGAATTTGGTATACGGCAGGTAGAGAAAGAGCATCATGACCGAGACGAGGTGCACGAAATATACGAAATAGCCGAGCGACGGAATGTTGATCCAGCGGATAATCTGCGCCCCGAAACCGGTGACACCGACCGCCATGATCATCCAGATCAGAAACCAATCGTAAAAGGTCTTGCTTGACGTCCCTTCGCTTTCAGCCTTGGAACGGTTGCTCCACAGAACATAGATGCCGAACAGCAACGCAATTGCCGACACGTTGGCAAGAATCTTGAAAGGATCGTAAAGCGACATCGGGCCGTGCAGCGACGGCCAGATCAAACCAAGTATGTCATTTTTCAGCAACGACCAGCAGGTTACAATGAACAAACCGATAAAAGCGAGCATCAACGGCAGGTGCCCCCTGGTCCGATCACTGTTGGTTCCGCATTCCTTGAAGCGTTTGTGGGTGAGGATCTCGACGATGGAGGGCCAGAGAAACTGGCTGACGAACTGCGGCACCGACGGACGGTAAGTGGTGCTGATCCCGGCATTGGTCGACATCTGCCGCCATAAGCGGGTCACCCCCATATACAGCGAGACGATGGCCAAACCGAGGGACGGGACCATGATCAGCACGATGAAGAAGATGTTTTTCGCATACCACTTGAAATCCCAGGCGCCGAAAAACTGCTGATAGCCATGATCGGCGAAATGCTCCTTGTTCGGGATATGCATGCCGCCGGAAATCAGCCACATGACGAAAATGACCACCACCGGAATACCGATCAGCATCGGCAATCCTTTTGCCGATGACGCCAGTTTGGCCAGTCCGGACGGCCAGCCGAAATGGGTATAGGCATAAGCCCGGATCGCCCCGAGCACCTCGCCCGGTTTGGCACCGCGCGGGCAATAGGTCGTGCAATCGCCGCATTGATGGCAGAGAAAGACATCGGGGTCGGCCAGCAATTGGTCCTTCATCCCCCACTGCGACCAGATCATCTCCTTGCGGGGAAACGGTTTCTCGTCCGTGGACAACGGGCATCGGACCGAGCAGGTAGCGCATTGATAGCATTTTTTCAAGGTATCGCCGCCGGCACCCTTCAAATACTTTATAAACGTTAAATCAGGTTGAACATTCATCTTTTGCCTCCTGTTATCTTATCAGCATGGGCCGTCGAGCCGGCTCGGTAAATTCATACCACCCCGACGGGGAGTACCCGGTCGGAGCGGCGTGATAAAACACAGGTTAGAAGCCTTTAAACGGATTCGGACCCATTTCCACGATTTCGTCGACAAAATCATTGACGATCTGCGGGATCTTGTCGTAATCGGTGATGGCCACCTGGACCGCGGCACACCGTTCCGACTCGAGACTGAGCGTGGACAGCGTCTCACCGATATTTTCCATCCGCTTGTTGGCGATTTCCGACCCTTTGACAAAATGGCACTGATAATCGTCGCCATAGGTGCAGCCGAGCAGCATCGCGCCGTCCATACCGGCCGACAACGCATCGCGGATCCAGGCCATGTTGACGGACCCGAGGCAACGGACCGGGATAAAGCGAATCATATGGTTAATGCCGTTTCTCTTCATTCCGGCCATGTCGATAGCCGGGTAGGCGTCGTTCTCGCAGACAAAGATCACGATACGGAGCCGGTCGTCATCGTCTTCCGGAACTTCGACGGCCTTGATCATCGAACCGATCAGATCGATATTGTAATCCTTGAAGCCGATGATCCGTTCCGGGCAGGCGCCCATGCAGGTGCCGCAGCGGCGGCAGCGGGTGTTGTTCGGCAGCGGAGTCCCCTTGGCGTCGTCGTCGAGCGCACCGAACGGGCATTCCTCGGTACAGCGTTTGCACTGGGTGCAGCGCTGCATGAAAAAATCCGGATAGGTGGTGTCGCCGGAGCGGGGATGCACAGACACACCCCGATCTGTGGATTCCAGGCACTGGATCGCTTTCAGCGCGGCGCCGGTGGCATCGTCGATGGTTTCATCGATAGTCTCCGCCTTGCGCACACCACCGCAGGTGTAAACGCCGGTCCGTCGCGTCTCGTAAGGAAAGCAGATAAAATGGGAATCGGCATAACCGTCAAACAAATCGAGGTCGGAAAAGCCCGGGCCCTGTCGATAGGCGAGGTTGACGGTGCTCTTCTTTTTGGTGGTGGGAACCATACCGGCTGCCAGCACGACCATGTCGACATCGAGGGCGAGGTCATCCCCAAGCAGCGTATCTTCAGCTGTTACCCGGAGTTTGCCGCCGTTTTCCTCTATCTTGGTCACCGCCGCTTTGGTCATAAAAATACCGTCCATCATCTGGGCGGCTTTATAGTACAGCTCCTGGCTGCCCGGGGTGCGCATATGCTGGTAGAGAACATACGCCTTGCCTTCGGGGTTGTCCTGGCAGACATATTGGGCCTGCTTCAGAGCGACCATCGAAGTCACCGAGTTGCAGTACGGGAAGTCATTGTCGTTTTCCTTGCCGCCGGGACTCTGGATAAAAGCGACATTGGCCGGGACGGTGCCCTCTTTGGCCTGTTTTTCAAACTCGACGTTGGTGACCACATTGGTCAGCTTTCCATAACCGAGATGCTCGTACTCGGAGACATCGGCCGGTTCCCAGCCGGTGGCCAGAACAACGGCGCCATGCACCTCTGCGTCCGGATCTTCGGCCATATAGTTATGCAGTCCGCCATTGGGATCTTCCATCTCCCCCTTTTCGATCTTCTCCCGTTCGTCGCTTGTGACCTTGCAGGGGGCATCCCAGTCGGTCTTGGTGCCGGCCGGTTTCAGCGAGACCCTGAACGCCCCGGGGGAGCCGGCGATACGGGCGACTTCGGTGCCGGTCTTAACGGTGATCTTGGCATCGGCGTTGACCGCGGCGACCAATGGTTCAACCGGGTTATCTTCCAGGTCGGTCCAGGGGGCCTTGGTCGGGAACGCTTTCCGCCAGGAGGCCGCTTTGCCGCCGAGCTGATCGGTCTTTTCGACCAGGGTGACTTCATAGCCGGCGGCGCTTGCTTCTTTGGCCGCGGTCAGGCCGGCGATACCGCCTCCCATGACGAGAATTTTCCGGCTCAGATTCTCGAGCTGGAAGGGTGTCGTGAGATCGGTTTTCTTGGCGCGGGCACAGGCCATACGCAGATAATCCGCAGCTGTTTCCTGCAGAAACGCGGCGGCCTCCGCGTGCGGCTCTTCTCCTTCGGCCGGCCGCTGAGCCGTCCACACCACCTGCTCACGCAGGTTGGCGCGAACAACGATCTTGTCGTCGCCGAAGTCGAACTCATGTTGCATGACCCGCGGTGAACAGGCGCCGATCACCACCGTGTTGACGCCGTCATCGGCGATATCCTTCTCTATCAGGGCACGTCCTTCCGGAGAGCAGAGACAACCACTGGTCTTGCAGTCCATGGCCATTTCACCGGTGACGACTTCGCTGAGTCCATCCATGTCGAGCACATCACCGATGCTGCAACCGGAACACAAATAGGCGCAATATTTTTTATCCATTGTCAATTACCTCCTGGAAACCTGAATTGCCTTCAAAGCGGCAGCCGTAGATGATTGCGTACAGGTGACGACATCCGCGGCTTTTTTCGCACAACCGGTACCGATCACGCCCTTGTCGAAATCGGAAATGACGAAACCGTTGTCATCAAGGGTCACGCCGGCCGGTGCGCCACCTTCCTGCAAGGACGGCTGCATGCCGGTTGCCAGAACGGCCATATCGACTTTCTGATGCGTCTTGTCACCGGTGACTGCATTTTCCGCGATCATGGTAACGCCGTCCGACTCGACGACGATATCCGCGACCTTGCCTTTAATAAAGAAGGCATTCGGATCGCTCATCAGTTTGTCGCGGAACTTTTCATACTTGCCCGGTGTCCGCAGATCGATGTAGAATACGTAGATCTTGGTTTCCGGATATTGTTCCCGGATATAATTCATCTGCTTGAAGGTGGCCATGCAACAGATATAGGAGCAGTATTCCAGGTGGTTCTCATCACGTGAACCGGCACACTGGACAAAGGCGATCGACTCCGGTTCCTTGCCGCTGCCGGGGACGACGATCTTGCCGCCGGTCGGGCCGCTCGGTGCGGCCATCCGCTCGATCATCATATTGGTAACGATGGCCGGAGACTCGCCGTATTTGAGGGTATCCAATTTCAGCGGATCGTAAGGGTTCCAACCGGTGGCCCAGACGATCGAAGCGACTGTGAGCGTGATCGTCGTCGGCTTCATGTCCAGATCAACGGCGTTATATGTGCAGGCGTTCTTCACCGCCTCGGCACCGGCGGCTGACAAGGCGTTCTTGTCGATCACATAACGCCGGGGAAAAGCCATCTCATGCGGCAGGTAGGCGGCTTTGCAGGTATCCATGCCGAAATTGAACGGGTTGTCGATCTCGTCCGGACAGGCCGCGGCGCAGTCACCGCACGCCGTGCAATTGCTGTTCACATAGCGGGGCTCGATGCCGATGGTCACTTCGTAATTACCCGGCCCGCCGCTGACCGATTGGACACTGGCCATCGAATAGGTGCGAATCCGCCGATTATTCTGGATCCGCTTGAAATTGATCTCAAGACCACAACTCGGTGGGCACATCTTCGGGAAGTACTCGTTGAGCTGCGCCACTCGTCCACCGAAATACGGGTTCTTATCGATGATAAATACATCGTTCCCGACCTCGGCGGCCTCAAGTGCTGCCGTCAGCCCACTGATCCCTCCGCCCACGACCAAAATTGCACCGGAGGTGCCTTGCTCGTCAGTCATACCTTTCCTCCATGGTTACGCTTGTAAAAATGAACCGTCGATACCAGCCCCCTGACCATTAACGCAGGGACCGCAGTATGGATTAGTCAATAAAGACGCGAACGCAGTGCCGCACTTTTTCACTCGGGAAAACAGTATCAGCCGATGCGGCTTTCCCCATTGAAAACGCACTGACTCCATAGAAAAAATCTCCAGGAGCATGAGCTCCTGGAGATTTTTTTTACATCATGCTGATCGAAGTGTCATCTCATAAATTAGAGCCACGGATCAGTCTCGATGATGTTCAGGCATTCAACCTTCTCGCACTTCCACTCCTTGGATTCCGGATTGAAGGTGGAGTTGACGAAACAACGCCAGTTCTCGTCGTCACACATCGGGTAATCTGAACGATAGTAGAATCCGGGGTAACGGGATTCTTTCCGGAATTCCATGTGCCGGATGTGGGTCTCAACACACCAGATGCGGTGATAGTTCTCCCAGCAGCGGAGCAGTTCATGGAGATCGCCGGCGGCCATCTTGTCGGCATCCTCACGAAGCAGCTGGAGCAGATCGAGGCAGATGTTGAGCAGTTTGCCGGAGGTCATGTAATAGGTGGCAACGCCGCCGCCGTACTCGTCGGTGGCCTTCATCAGACGCATCATCAGGCCGGCCGGCTTGCAATAGTTCGGATTGACATCCTCGGCGGTGGAAGCGCCGACAAACTCATGATAGCGCTTGACCGGTGCGTAGATCTCATCGGCGATTTCCTGCGCGGTCTGCTTCAGCTCAGGTTTGAAGTCGGCGTTGTCGCGGCAGAACTTGACCATCTGCTTGGCAACGATGCGCCCCTCGGCGTGGGAGCCGGAGGAGAACTTATGGCCGGAGGCGCCAACACCGTCACCGGCGGTGAACAGCCCGTCGACGGTGGTCATGCGGTTGTAGCCCCACTTGTACTTGTGGACGCGGGACTCGTTCTGGACATCCGGTACCCAGGCTTCGTCCGGACCGGAGGTCCAGATGCCGCAGCAACCGGAATGAGAGCCGAGCATGTACGGTTCGGTCGGCATGATCTCGGAACCGATTTTCTCCGGCTCGACGTTCATACCGGCCCAGAGACCGGCCTGACCGACGGACATATCGAGAAAGTCTTCCCATGCCTCGGACTCGAGGTGTTTCCAGAACTTCTTCAGCTCTTTCTCGTCCATACCGGCGGCACGACGCTCTTCCAGAAAGGCGTTGAGCGCGACCTCGGTGGCCATGTAGATCGGTCCGCGGCCTTCTTTCAGCTCGTTGAGCATCAGGTGGTTACGCAGACAGGTCGGGGTGACCGGAGAGTCGCCGTAGGGCAGGTATTTGTGCAGCTCGGCCTTGGCAGCTTCGCCACCGGCGTAGAACTCGCCCAGACCGTTGGATACCTTGGCTTTGAACAGCAGGAACCAGGCGCCGACCGGTCCGTAGCCATCCTTGAAGCGGGACGGCGTGAAGCGGTTTTCCATCATGGTCAGGGTTGCGCCGACCTGAGCGGCCAGGGTATAGGTGGAACCGGCGTTCCATACCGGGTACCAGGCACGTCCTTTGCCTTCACCGGTAGAGCGCGGACGGAAGATGTTAACGGCACCGCCACAGGCGACAATGGCGGTTTTGCACTTGATGACGTAGACTTTGTTCTCGCGGACCGAAAAACCGGCGGCGCCGGCGATCTGGTTCGGCTTGTTCTTATCGAGCAGCATTTTGACGATGAACACGCGCTCGAGGATATTGTCATCACCCAACGCGGCCTTGGCAGGCTCGGCGACGATGCATTTATAGGACTCGCCGTTGATCATGATCTGCCATTTACCGGTACGGACCGGAGTGCCGCCTTCGCGCAGAGTTTTGGCCGGCTTGGCACCGTCCAGGTTCTCGCCGTCGGCGCCCTTCTTCCAGATCGGCAGTCCCCACTCCTCGAACAGTTTGACCGACTCGTCGACGTGACGACCACAGTCATACACGAGGTCTTCGCGGATAACGCCCATCAAGTCGTTACGGACCATCTTGACGTAGTCTTTGATCGGGTTTTCGCCAACGTAGGTGTTGATGGCGGACAGGCCCTGGGCAACGGCGCCGGAGCGCTCGAGTGCGGCCTTGTCGACCAGCAGGATTTTCATGTCCTCCGGTGCCCACTTCTTGATCTCAAAAGCGGTACCGCATGCTGCCATACCGCCGCCGACGATCAAAGCATCCACTTCCATCTCGACGACTTCCGGGTTCTCAACGGCTTTGAGCTCGCCTTTCGGTTTGTTTGGTAATGCCATATTCAAATCTCCTTTGAATAAAAGATTTAAGGTGTTTCACAAGCCTGCTTGATCACGGGGTCGGCAGTTCTTTCTCGAGGATCAGAACCTCGTCATCGAGATTGGCCCCTTTCTCGCCCGTATAAGCATTGGCGGCACCCTCAGCCGTGGTGCGGATCGGGAATTTGAAGCGCTTCAGATTGCCGTTGCGGAACTTGACGGTCCACATGATGGAATCGGAAGAACGCATTGGATGAACCTGGCCGCCCATCGGTACGAAGTCATCGTAACCGCGGACGAAGACCGCGCCCTGCGGGCAGATCTTGACACAGGAGTAACATTCCCAGCAGGCATCCGGCTCTTGGTTGTAAGCCAGCATCGACTCAACGTTTAGTACCATCAAGTCGTTGGGACAGATGTACATGCATGCAGTCTTGTCACCGCCTTTGCAGCCATCACACTTGGAAGGATCTACATAACTCGGCATTAAACTACCTCCTCAGTTTGTTTTAACTGTTGTGGTCCTGACCAGACAGGACCCACTTAAACCGAAATAAACTCGATTACAGCTTTGCATAAAACCCGACCGCCGACCCAACGTCGTCTAAACCGCCGGTTGGCCAGTCGGTTCGATTACCGTTTACAGCGGAGCTGCCGTCCGCGGCCGCTCCATCCCCAAAAAAAAATGAACGCTCACTCATTTTTCTTGGGAATTTTCTTATAAAGGGTTGCCCGGTAATTGTCAAGGAAATTAATTCCTCACGAACCCTGATCAATCGTAGGAATGCCGGGCTAAAACCTCCCGCGGCTTGGCGCCGTCCGCCGGCCCGACGATCCCCTCTTTTTCCATCCGTTCGATAATCCGGGCGGCACGGTTGTAACCGATTCTCAGACGACGCTGGACCATGGAAATCGACGCCTGTCCCGATTCGCACACAAAAGAAACCGCCTCATCATAGCGCTCGTCGTAGTCCTCGTCGCCCCCCGAGGTTGTCAGGGAATCGGCCTCATCAACCTGTTCGAGCACCGAGTCATCGTAGACGGCGCTTCCCTGCTGCTTCAAAAACGTCACCAGGTCGCCGGTTTCCTTTTCGGAAATATAGGCGCCATGGACCCGTTGAATCATTGCCGTGCCCGGCGGCATATAAAGCATATCGCCCATCCCGAGGAGATGCTCGGCGCCGGAGGTGTCGATAATGGTGCGGGAATCGACTTTGGATGAGACCTTGAAGGCGATCCTTGTCGGAAAGTTCGCTTTGATCAATCCGGTCAACACGTCAACCGATGGCCGCTGGGTCGCCAGGATCAAATGAATACCGGCGGCTCGCGCCATCTGGGCCAACCGGGCGATCGCCGTTTCCACATCCTTGGAGGCAACCATCATCAGATCGGCCAACTCATCGACAAAAATGACGATATAGGGCAGCTTCTCGGCCATCGCCTCGTTATAGGAATCAAAGCTCTTGACCCGGGCTTCCTCGAGCAGACGGTAGCGCCGCTCCATTTCGCGAACCGCCCAGAGCAGGGCCCGGCTGGCCAGTTTCGGCTCGACCACGACCGGATGGAGCAGGTGCGGAATCCCTTCGTAACCCGACAATTCGATACGCTTCGGGTCGACCATCAGGAAACGAACCTCATCGGGCGTGGCATTGAACAGAATCGAGGCGATGATGGCATTGATCGCCACACTCTTGCCGGCACCGGTGGCGCCGGCGATGAGCAGGTGCGGCATCCGGGCCAGATCGGCGATAACCGGATTGCCGACCACGTCGAGGCCGAGCACGATACCGAGTTTGGCTTTATGGTTGCGGAAATGCTCCGACGCGAGCAGGTCCCGAATGAAGACCACCTGCCGGGTTTCGTTGGGAATTTCTATGCCCAACGCGGACTTGCCGGGTACCGAGCCGATGACCCTGACCGACTGGGCCTTGAGTCCGAGGGCAAGATCATCGGCAAGGCTGACGATTTTGTTGATCTTGATGCCCGGGGCCGGCGCGTATTCGTACGTTGTTACCACCGGTCCCGGACTGATACCGACCACCGTACCGGAAACGCCGAAATTCTTCAGCTTTTGCTCGAGTTGCTGGGAGGTTTTCAAGTAGACGTCCCGGCCGATCTTTTCGGCAACCTGATCGTTGCGCGCCAGCAGGGAAAGCGGCGGCAATTTCCAGTCACCTTTGGCGACCGGGGAGGCTCGAAACTCCTTGTCGGTATCACCGAGCAGTAATGGCTCCGGTGTTTGATTGACCACCGGGGAAGAATCGACGGGACGGATCTCCGGTTCGCGCTCGACCCGTTTGCGGGCGGTAGCCGGGCGTTCCGGCCGCGGCGGCCGCTCTTGCCGGCGACGCACCAAGCGGCCGACCAGTCTTGCCGCACCCGTGCCGACAAAGAGCAGGAAGCGTCCGAGCAGACAGAGCAAACGGTACGGTGAAAACCGAACGGCGAGCATCAGCGACACGAGCAAAATCAGCAGTAACACCAGAATGGTCCCGGTACTGCCGAGCACGGAGGAAATCAGACGAAAAACGGTGCGTCCGAGGAAACCGCCGCTGCCGACGAAGTCGGCGGCAAAAAAGGAAAGCGAGGAAAGCAGAGCACAGCAGGCGATGACGGCACCGGTAATGCCGAGGGTTACCTGCGGCAACCGCTCAAAAGACATTCGAGGACTGAAGAACAGCAGCGCCACGGTGGCGCACAGCAGCACCAATAGATATGCCCCCCAACCGGTAAATCCGAGCAGCACCCGAGCCACCACGTTGCCGACCTCGCCGCACCAGTTGACGCCGAAAGAGGCCTGCTCGGAAATCAGACTGAGCAACACGAAAGCGGCAATAAAAAGGCCGAGGACTCCGACGAATTCCTGTCTGAACCCGGGACTGCTCTTATCCTGTGCTGAGGCCATAAGTTGCGAGGAAGGTGGAAGTGTGACCGTAGATCTACCCGTAATGGATGGAAATTGCAAGACTACCGAACAGCGGGCAACGCCGCGGCAGCGACGGGGATGCGTGATAAGATCCGCCCGTCGTGGTCGGCGGTGCAGCAACGCCGACCGTTACGGCAGAGGCTCCAGCGAATCCTGTTGAACGGCATCGAGGACGCCGTTAATAAAGGACGGGGACTCATCGCTGCCGAAACGCTTGGCAATCTCCACCGCTTCATTGATCGCGACCTGGGCCGGGACATCGGCCACATAAAGCAACTCGTAAATGCCGATTCGCAGCAGGTTGCGGTCGGTGCCGGCGATACGCTCGAGTCGCCAGTTTATTGCATGCTGCCTGATGGCACGATCTATTTCGTCCCGGCGGTCGAGAATGCCCTGCACCAATTCCAGCGCGTAGGCCCGCGATTTCCTGCTGATCTGATAAAACCCGCAGAACACCTCAAAGCGCTCCGCCACCGCCTGGACGGAGGTGTCCTGAACACCACGGGCAAAATCATCCTGAAAGAGAAACTGCAAGGCCGCTTCGCGCGCTTTCCGTCGTGTCCCCATGAACCAATCGTCTGCCTATCAGAAAAGCCGCGCCCCGCTTCCCGGGATGCGGCTCTGGTTACGTGCTTCCTCCGAGTCGGTCTAGCTCAGGGCAGCGGCCAGGTTGGCCATCTCAATGGCCGCAACGGCCACCTCACCGCCCTTGTTGCCGGCCTTGGTGCCGGCACGCTCGATAGCCTGTTCGATGGTTTCGGTGGTCAGCACCCCGAACATCACCGGTACCCCCGATTCCAGACCGGCCTGGGCGGCACCCTTTGATACCTCATTGACGACCACGTCGAAATGGGGAGTAGCCCCTCGGATCACCGCGCCCAGGCAAATGACGGCGTCATAGTCACCCGACAGAGCGAGTTTTTTGGCGATCAGGGGGATCTCAAAGGAGCCGGGCACCCGTACCACCGTGATGTCGCCGTCGGCGGCACCGGATCGACGCAGGCTGTCCAGGGCGCCTTCGAGCAGTTTTTCGGAAATAAAGGAGTTGAAGCGGGAAACGACGATCCCGAACTTCTTGCCGTCCGCCTTCAGATTACCCTCGATATAACGTATCATGATCCGGTGTCCTCTTTCCTGATGTGAACCTGTCAACAGTCGATTGCTATTTCACCTGGATGAGATGTCCCATCCGGTCTCGTTTGCACAACAGGTATTCCTTGTTTTCTTTGCCCGCGGTGATTTCGATCGGTACGCGATCGACGACCTCGATGCCGTATCCTTCGAGACCGACGATTTTTTTCGGGTTGTTGGTCAGCATGGCCATCTTGGCCACCCCGAGATCCCGAAGAATCTGAGCACCGATACCGTAGTCGCGCAGATCAGCCTTGAACCCGAGCTGGAGATTGGCATCGACCGTGTCGACTCCTTCCTCGTCCTGGAGGCGATAGGCCCTGATCTTGTTGATCAGGCCGATCCCCCGTCCTTCCTGCCGCATGTAGAGGACGACGCCGCTGCCTTCGGTGTCGATCATCCTCATGGCCGCCTGCAACTGCCCGCCGCAATCGCACCGCGACGAACCGAAGACATCGCCGGTCAAACATTCCGAATGGACCCGCACCAGGACCCGGCTATCGGGTACGATCTCGCCTTTGACCAGGGCCAGATGCTCGAGATCGTCGACATCGTTTTGATAGACGATGGCGGTGAATTCCCCGGCATGTTCGGTCGGAATCCGGGCCTCGGCCACCCGGTGGACGAGCTGATCGCGGTGCAGACGATAGGCGACCAGATCGGCGATGGTGGCGATCTTGAGATCGTGCTTTTCAGCAAACAACTCCAGGTCGGGCATCCGAGCCATCGTACCGTCATCCTTCATGATCTCGCAGATTACCCCGGCGGTGCGCAGGCCGGCCAACCGGGCCAGATCGACGGACCCCTCGGTCTGGCCGGTACGAACCAGGACACCACCATCTTTGGCCCTGAGCGGAAAAATATGGCCCGGACTGACAATATCATGCGAGGTGGCGCCTGGCGCCACGGCGGCCTGCACGGTGCGCGCCCGGTCAGCCGCGGAAATTCCGGTGGTTACCCCGGTCCTCGCCTCGATGCTGATGGTAAACCCGGTGCCATATGGTGACTGGTTGTCGGAAACCATCATCGGCAGTTTCAGCTGCTCGACGATATCACCGCTCAGCGTCAGGCAGATCAAACCCCGCCCGTGGGTCGCCATAAAGTTGATGGCCGCGGGAGTGACCGCCTCGGCGGCCATGCAGAGATCCCCTTCATTTTCCCGATCCTCGTCGTCGACAAGAATAATCATCTTGCCGGCCAGGATATCTTCAATCACCTCTTCAATCGGACTGACTGCCATACCGCTTCCACCCTTTTCTGTTGATGACGATGTTAATAAAACCCTTTCTCTGCGAGAAACGCCGGATTGATCACCGATGGTCCCGAAGCCGGATCGTGCCTGGCAGCGAGTAGCTTCTCGATGTACTTGCCAATGATGTCCACCTCGATATTGACCGCGCCGCCGTTTCGCAATCGCCCCAAGGTGGTAGCCTTCATGGTGTGCGGAATGATCGAGACCGAAAAACGGCCAGGTGAGCACTCGTTGACCGTGAGACTGATCCCGTCAACGGCCACCGAACCCTTCTTAATTATATACCGATCGATCTGCTGGGGCACCGAAAAACTCAGGACGGTAAAGTCGCCCTGGTGCTTCAGCGACGCCAAGCGGCCGACGCAGTCGATATGTCCGGACACGAGATGCCCGCCGAGCCGGTCGGCCAGACGCAGGGCCCGCTCGCAATTGACCAGCCGGCCGCCGGCCAACTCCCCGAGCGTGGTTCTGGCCAGGCTTTCCGGGGAAATATCGGCCATAAAACGGTTGGTGGTGATGTGATAGGCGGTCAGACAGACGCCGCTGACGGCGACCGACTCGCCCTCTTCGGGGTCGGCCAAGGCAAAGCTCGTCTCGATCTCACAGGACAGTCCGCCGCCACCGGTCGACCGGCGGGAGATGATCGTCCCGGTGCCCTGGATGATCCCGGTAAACATCTGCTAGTCTGCTTCTCCGGCCAGTTCCGCCGCTCTCTTGCGCAGGCTGTCGGCGATACCGTGATGTTTGAAATTGGCATGGATCGATGCCGCGGTTCGCAGGGCGTCCGCCGCCTTGCCCGGCTCTTCCGCGCGCACATAAATATCGGCCATCATCTCCAGCACCTCGACCGAACCCTGCGGGTTATTATTGCGCTGATAGTCGTCCAGCAGATCGAAGCACCGATCGAGGGCGAGGCGATATTCCCCACGTCCTTTATGGACCTCGATCAGCTGCCGGGTCAGGGCGAGCAGACTCGTCGAATCGCCCAGCTCCTCGCAGATATCCCATGCCCGTCGATACTGCATCAGGGCCGCTTCGTAGTCCTGTCGCAGCAGACACGCGTGGCCGAGCTGGTTGGCGGCGTTGGCGATACCGATGCGATCTTTCTCCTGCTCAAAACCGCGCATCGCGTTATGCAGGGATACCGCAGCCAGAGCCGCTTCACCGCGCTCCACATAGCCGCGCCCTTCTTCAAAGTCGAGCTGGGCCTGACTTTTTTTACCGTCCTGCTCCGGACCTGACTCGACGGCTGGGGAGAGGGACGATATCGGCTGAATCGGTGTACTCATGACGCACCTTCTTTTTTGTGTTGAATATCATTGAGCGCCGCGGCAGCCTGCTCGGCCACCGTCGTCCGTTGCGGGGCTCCGTCTTCCCAGATGACCAACTCGGCCTGGTCATTATTCAGGCCAAGCAATTGGCCGGTTGCCTCGGTCGCACCCAAACGGCCGAGCAATCGGGCCGTCTGACCGCGCACGTCGGCCTGCTTGTGAGCCAGCAGCGGGAACAATCCGTAGTATGGTGTTTTTTTGACCAAATCCGGGCGTTTTTCGGCAATTTCCGCAAGTGCCCACAGAGCCTGGCTCCTGGTCGCATCGTTGCCGACAAAGCTTGGAATATACTGGGTAAAAGCACCAAATATATCGGGACGTCCGGACACCACGGCCCCTACCGTCTCGATCATCCCCCACGGCGTTGCCGCCGAGTCGAAACCGGACGCAAGCAGACGGTGCAGCAACTCCGAGACCTGACCTGGGTCCCTCGTGGCGATCCGGCAACATATCCGTCCAATCAGTTGCGAAACCTGCCAGCGCTTCTCACTATCAGGGTCGTAGAGCAAGCGCTGCAACAGACGCAGCGCCTTACGGTCATCGAGGCAGAGTGCCACCAGAGCGTCTTCGTCACCGACCTCGGCCAACTGCCTGACCAACTTCTTGTCGGCACGGCGGCGCGGCCCGCGCTCCGGGGGGGGCGGCTCCGCCAACGGCGGCGCAAAGCCGCTGGCGGACGAAGCAGTGCGGGCCTCGACATCTTCTTTTTGTTTCAGCCGTTCGGCCAGTTCCGATAGTTCGCGATGCAAACGGACGAAATAGAGCACCCCGCGCACCGAACGTCCGTTCATGGTCCCGGTATCGATGACCCGATGGCTCTGTTCGTCATATTTTTCGATTCGGCCGGTCAGGTAATCATCCTCCGGCAACAGCTCCCAGGCCAGATCACCGTTGTCGCCGCAGGCATGGACGAGCGTCTCGACAATTACCGCACCGACGTTGTGGCCGGTCGGGTCGCACGAGTAGACCGCTCCGCAGTCGCACCTGCCCACGGTGAATTCGGTCATTTTCCTGTTCGGCAGGTCAGCCGGTGGCTCGACCGTCTGGCCGCAAAAAGGGCACCACGGTGACCTGCCTGCTGTTTTGGTACGCATCCGTTCTCTCTTGAAAATCCGGCAAACAATCCGATCAGGCCAGCTTCTGCTCGAGACTGGCGACAAAGTTCGGGTCGACCGAATAACCGAGCTCCCGCGCTTTTACCATGTGTTGCCGGGCCTCGCTGTAACGTTCGCTGAAATAGAGGGCAACGGCCAGGTTGTTATGCGCCAGCGGCGAATCACCGTCGAGTTCCAGGCCTTTTCGCGCCGCTTCCAGGGCTCGATCATCCTCTCCCTTCATGGTCAGCACCGACGTCAGATTCATCCACACCGTCGCCAGGGAGGCATCAACTGCTATGGCCTTCTCGTACTGCTCGATGGCAGTGTCGAGATCGTTATTCTGCTGGGCGATGAGGCCGAGATTGGCGTAGGCCTGGGCCGCTTTCGGATTGACACTGAGGGCCTGTTTGTTGAGCTCCTCCGCCTTCTCGAGTTGCCCCTGGCCGAAACAGATGGCACCAAGGTTGATCATCGACTCGGTCGACTGAGGGTCGAGCTCGATCGCCTTTTCCAGACAACCAATCGCTTCCTCGATTCGGCCCGCTTTCATATAAACCAGACCGAGATGATGCTGAGCTATCACGTTTTCCGGAAACTCGGCGACCGTCTGTTCCAGCTCGGCGATAACCGCCGGCAAATCTTCTTTCAACTGCTCTGTCATATCGATATCCTATCAACGGGGAGAGTATTGTTCGAACCGCAGAACCACCCGCCGGGGTTCGAGGCGCACTGCCGCATGATACCGGCCGAGCCCGGATATATTCCGGTCAGCCGGTCGTCTTGGCACGTCGTTTTGCGGCAACACTATAGACACTTGGAGACTACTTTCAAGCAGAAAAACCAAACCGGCCACAATTCAGACGGTTAATCGATCGGCTCGATTTCCGCCGCACAACAGCTCGACAGCCCCCGCTGGCCGGCGGCCAGTACCCGGCGAGCATCCAGGACATCGCGCCCAATCTGCTCGGCCAACTCGCTGATCCCGGAAAACTTCCGCTCGTCGCGGATGAATTTGAGTAAATTCAGCCTGATCGGTTTACCGTAGATGTTTTTATTAAAATCGAAAATATGCGTCTCGGCGACCAGGCGCCCCTCCGCGAACGTCGGATTGTAGCCGATATTGAGAACACCCCCGTAGCAGGCTTGATCGCAGATGACTTGGGTTGCATACACCCCGATCCGCGGGATCAGGTCCTCTTCGTTGACCTGCAGGTTGGCGGTGGGATAGCCGATCTCCTTGCCGCCCCGGCGTTTGCCGACCTGGACCACGCCGCGGATCTGATATGGCCGCCCGAGCAGGTGACAGGCATCGGCCATCCGGCCTTCATGAACGAGCTGCCTGATCTTGGTCGAACTGACCAGCATGCCCTTTTCATAGAATGGCGGCACCACGGTGACCGGAAATCCCTGTCGGCGTCCCTGTTCCTGCAAAAACGAGGTGTTACCGCTGCGTCCCTTGCCAAACGCGTAATCATAGCCGACCACCAGCTCACTCATGCCGATGGTGCCCAGCAGAATCTCCTGCACGAATTGTTCGGCCGTCGTAGCGGCAAACGCCCGATCGAACGGGATGATTACCAGGACATCGATACCGGCCCTGTCGATCTGCTCGATTTTCTGTTCAATGGTTGAAATCAGTTTGATCCCTTCGGGTCGAAGGACCCGCAACGGATGCGGATCGAAGGTGACCACGACGGAGCAGCCGCCGCTGCGCACGGCCCGCCGCACCACTTCGTTGAACAATTGCTGGTGGCCAAGGTGGACGCCGTCGAAATTGCCGATGGTGACGCAGGCACGTGCCAATGGTGCTTCTATATCACTAAGATAACGAAATATTTTCATTATATGCGGGGTGATGTCATGCTGCTTTTCAACCTTCCTGCCAGACCGTGTTGTCTTCCGCCATGATGCGCTGCGGATACCGGCGAACTTCCTGAAAAATAATGGAAAATCGAGGCAGCAGCCATTTTTTCGGGCACGTTGAAGAAAGTCTTGACAAAACCAGGTCCAACAAGCATATTCACCAACACTAATGCCGAAGTGGCGGAATTGGTAGACGCGCTAGGTTCAGGGTCTAGTGGGGGTTTCCCCGTGGAAGTTCGAGTCTTCTCTTCGGCACCAGCAGTTATCAAGAGCTTGCAATCATTTTGTTTGCAAGCTCTTTTTTTGTCGACGCCACCACTACCCTCTCTTTTCATCTCCGCTCTATCCAGCCAGGCTCATTCCTATTAAACGTACGTTTGTCAAGGTTCAGGTGCCCCCGGCGAGTCTTCGCGAGACATCTGCAGCGAGGTTTTCCGGTGCACGGCAAAACAGCTGCGTCTTCGTCTGACGCACCTTCATTCCATTGTTTTTGGCACCTCAGGCGCCGTGCGCGCCGTGCTCCGCCGAGCCGTTCAAGTATCCCATAATTGGTGTTTTGTAAAGCCATTTCACACCACAGCAGGGAACACCGCGGCTCACGCAGCCGGCTTTTCTGACGGAAACCCGTGCCGATAAAAGCGACTGCACTCCATCAACTATCCTTGACTGGTCAATAAGAAACTCTTATTATTCGGGCGACTGCACATAAATGCAGTGGCCCGGGCAGCGGTGCGGTGAAAATCGTCGACCGCCCGACCCAACGTGCGGCATACCGTGCCTCCTTGACGGACCGGCAGGGGGCCGTACGTTCAGCGGTTTTTCGGCACCCGGAACACTATTTATATTATCCATAGCAACAAGGAGTCAAGCATGCTCGAATTAAACAAAGGTTCCGACATCCTGACGGCCGTCGGCGGCATCACGTCCCTGGAGGACGCCAAAGCGGTCCTGGAAAAATCTCTGGACGAAGCCAACCTGCACAAGCTGTCGCCGATCACCACGGCCGATGCGCTGATCAAAATAGCCAACTCCATTCTGATCTGCTCCCCCGCCGCGGTCTTCATCAATTCCGGCAGCCCCGAGGATGTCCAGTGGATCAGAGAGCATGCCCTGCACAAAGGTGAAGAGAAGAAACTGGCCAAACCGGGTCACACCATCCATTTCGACCTCCCCGAGGACCAGGCCAGGCTGGTCAACCAGACCTTTTATATCATCAACGAAGGGGAGAAGATCAGCTCACTGGCCAAATCGCTGCTCAGGGACGAGGCCACCGAGTACATGCGACAATACATGACCGGCATCATGGACGGCCTGACCATGATGATCGGCTTTTACAGCCGGGGACCGGTCGGTGCCGAGGCCGCCGTGCCGGCGATCGAAATGTCGTCGTCGGCATACGTGCTGCATTCGGCCGAACTGCTTTATCGCAACTGCTACGACCAGTTCGACCGGGAAGTTGAGCGGGCGCCCATTTTCTTCACCAATCTCCACTCGGAAGGAAAGAACCGGCCCGAAGACGTCCCGAATGCCCGCATCCTGATGGACCGCAGCTGGCTGACCACCTTTTCCACCTATTGCACCTACGCCGGCAACACGTTGCTGATGAAAAAAGGCAACCATCGCTTCTGCGTCGATTATGCCACCTATTATAAAAAGGAAGAGCAATTATCCGAGCACATGTTCATCACCGGCCTGACCGGTCCCGGCGGACGTGTCACCTTCTGTGCCGGCGCCGCCCCGTCGGGCTGCGGCAAGACGACCACGGCGATGATCGGCAGCCATTTTGTCGGCGACGATCTGGCCCAGATCTGGATCGCCGACGACGGCACGATTCGGGCGATCAACCCGGAGAGGGGAATCTTCGGCATCGTCGAGGATGTCAACCGCGAGGGCGATCCCTACCTGATGGAATGCCTGCGCGGCGACGGCACCGAGGTCATCTGGTCCAACGTACTGATCGACGAACACGGCGTACCGCACTGGGTCGGCAACGGCGAGCCGGTGCCGGAGCGGGGTGTCAACTTCCAGGGCGAATGGTTCCCGGGCAAGACCGATGGTGACGGCAATCCGGTGCCGATGTCGCACACAAACTCGCGCTGCACCTTGCTCGCCTCGGCCATCGCCAACCACGCCACCGAGGCCGCCGAAGACCCGATCGGCGTGCCGATCAAGGTCTTCACCTATTCGGGGCGCGACAGCGACACCATGCCGCCGGTGTGGGCCGCCCGGACCATGGACGAGGGGGTAGTCATCGGCGCCTCCATCGTCTCCCAGGCCACCGCCACCGAGGTCGGCGTTACCGGGCTGCGGCGACAGCCGTGGGCCAACGCGCCGTTCATCCCCGGCTCACTGGCCGATTACATGGAAGCCCAATTCGTTTTTTTCAATTCAGCAAAAATTTCGGCCGCCGGCCGTCCGGTTCTGGCCGGCCTCAACTATTTCCTGACTCATGGCAGCCGGGGCGGCTCGGGCAACCAGCTGCTCGGCGAGAAGCGCGATGTCCATGCCTGGCTGGGCTGGCTCGAGCGTTTCGCACACGGCGACGTGACCGGCATCGAGACGCCGATCGGCTATCTGCCCCGCTACGAAGATCTCAAGGCCCTGTTTGCCAAGATCAACAAGGACTACCCCGAATCGCTCTACGACAAGCAGTTCTCGCTATATATAGACAAGATCCTGCACCGCTTCGAACTGCAGACCGAGGCCTACGGCAAGGAGGAGAATCTGCCGGCCAAGCTGTTTCAGGTCTATCGCCGGCAACAGGCGGAACTGGGCAAACTCAAGGAAACCTTCGGTTCGATCGTCCATCCGGCACAACTCGAGTAGAGCTGCCGGCTGTTCAACGATAACGGGGCCGGCGCTTTCTTTGCACAAGAGACGCCGGCCCCGTTTTTGGTGCTGCTCTCCGGCTCGGCCCCGATCTTTTTACTTTCAATTCTTTATGTAGTATCGTTGCCGCATGGATCAGCCCGCCGAACCGACAGCAGACGAAAAGACCATCATAACCGCCAGCGACTCCGCAGTGATCGAGACCTGCTCGCTGGTCCTGTCGGCCACCGGAATCAAGCACCGGACCTCGCAACAGCCGGACGGATCGATCGCCCTGGTCGTCGACGGCGCCGTCGCGGACCGCGCCGTTCGGGAACTCGAGCACTATTTCCGGGAAAACCGCGACTGGCCGCCCCCTCCCCGGACGCCTGCCGCAACCGCATCCTCTTCCAGCACGCCGCCGTCCATCCTGCTCAGCGGCGCACTGGCCGTCTTCTATCTGATCACCGGACCCTGGCAACCCGAATCACCCTGGTTTGCCGGCGGTGCCGGTGACGCATCGGCAATCATCTACGACGGCCAGTGGTACCGGCTGATCACCGCCTTGACCCTGCACGCCGATTTCGCCCACCTGGCCGGCAATTGCCTGATCGGCGGTTTTCTGCTCCATTTCTTCCTGCAGATCCATGGCACCGGTCTGGGGCTGCTGGCCGTGCTGCTGGCCGCGATGCTCGGCAACTTCGTCAATGTCCAGGTCCATGGCGGCAGCCACCTGTTCGTCGGGTTTTCCACCGCGGTTTTCAGCATGATCGGCCTGCTCGCCGCCCACCAGATTCACGTCTCCGGCACGCTTTTTTCGGCCCGGATGTTCATCCCGGTCCTGGCCGGCGCCGCGCTGCTGGGGATGCTCGGCAGTTCCGGCGCGCGTACCGATCTGGGCGGCCATCTGTTCGGCCTGCTGGCCGGCCTTTTTTGCGGACTGCTGCTGAGCAGCAGTCCGCTCCGGGCCGGACGGCACTCGCCCTTCGTCCAGACCTGCTGTCTGCTGGCAGCTGTCGCCCTGGTGATGATCAGCTGGAATCAGGCGCTGGCCCCCGCCGTTTACTGATGCCGCCGGCCGGCCGCCCCCCTCCGCCGCCACCGGCCACATTCGACTGTGCCGCAACCAACTCTGCTTGTCTAATTGATCATTTTCGATTACCTTATAGCGTAATTTGTTGCCGACCAAACGTACGTTTAGCACACACCTCTGCCAACCATCGATCGCCATGAGATTCCCGGTCGCAGCACACCGGTAAGCGAGGCGACCGGTAATTTTCGACCGACCGGAGCAGAGCCCCGGTTCGGTTGCCGCAGCAAACAACAGACAGACAGGAGACCATTGATGGCCAACAACGATCAACAACCTCCCTGGGGCAGGAAAAAGCGCCCCCAGACACCGGAGGAGGTTATCGCCCAATTGATCAAAAAAGTGCAGGACTTTTTTTCGGAATCGAAAAAGCCCCGATCAGGCGATGACGACCCGCCCTCCCAACGAGGGCCGACCAACCCGTTTTCCATTATCGGCAAGGTTCTGATCCTTGCCCTGATCGTCGTCATCCTGCAGGGCGCCTATCAGTCGTTTTACAAAGTCGCGCCCAACGAAGTCGGCGTCGTGCTGCGCTTCGGCGAATACAACCGGACCGCCGAGCCGGGCCTGCACCTGAAGATCCCGTATCTCGAGCACCTCTACAAGGTCAACGTGCGCCAGATCCAGAAACTGGAATTCGGTTACCGTTCCCTCCAGGGCGGCCAGCGCTCCTCCTTTGAGAGTCGGACCTACGACATGGAATCGCTGATGCTCACCGCCGACACCAACGTCATCAATGTGGCCTGGATCGTCCAGTACCGGGTCAGCGACCCGATCAATTATCTGTTCAAGGTCCAAGACGTCAAACAGGCCGTCTTCGACCTGTCGGAGAGCGTCACCCGGCGGATCGTCGGTAATATGGATTTCGATTACGTGCTGAGCAATCGCGACCTGCTCGCCGCCGCGGTCCGGGACGAGCTGCAGCAGGAACTCAACTTTCTGGAAACGGGCGTGCAACTCGTCGCCGTCCAGTTCCAGGACATCAATCCGCCCGACCCGGTCAAGCCGGCCTTCAACGAGGTCAACGAGGCCGACCAGGACATGAAGCGGCTCGTCAACGAGGCCGAAGAGCAGTATAACCGGATCATTCCGGCCGCCCGCGGCAACGCGCTGAAGATCGTCGAAGAGGCCCATGGCTACGCCAAGGAACGGATCAACGATGCGGAGGGCGCCGCGGCCCGGTTCCTCGATATCCTCGAGGAATACCGCAGCGCCACCGAGGTCACCAGGAAGCGCATGTATCTGGAAACCATGCAGAAAGCACTGCCCCGCGTCGAGGCGGTCTACGTCATCGATGAAGGCCAGCAGGGCCCGCTGCCGCTGCTCAATCTCCGCTCCGTCGGCAAGCCGGTCCAGGACGGGCAGTAACCAATTACGAGCCAAGGATATCCCATGAAACAAATAGCCAATTTTCTCCTGATCGGCCTGGTCCTGCTCGGCATCATCGTCGTCTACGACGGTTTTTTCATCGTCGAGGAAGGTAAGCAGGTGATGATCACCCAGTTCGGCAAGCCGATCGGCACGCCGAAAACCGAGGCCGGCATCTTTTTCAAGATGCCGTTTGTCCAGCAGGTCAACGAATTCGATAAACGAATCGTCATCTGGAACGGCGAGCCGAACCAGATTCCGACCAACGACAAGACCTTCGTCTATCTCGACGTCACCGCCCGCTGGCGGATCACCAACGCTCTGATGTTCATGCAGGCCGTCAAGACGGTGGATCGGGCCCAGTCGCTGCTCAACGATATCATCGGCGGCACCGTGCGCGACATGGTCAACAAGAACAACCTGATCGAGATCATCCGCAGCTCCGACTGGTCGCTGGAGAACATGACGCCGTCCAACCAGGAACCGGGCACCAAGCCGCAGCGGGGGCGCGACGTGATTTCCGACCAGGCCCTGGAAATCGCCGCCCGGGCGACGCCGCAATACGGCATCGAACTGCTCGACGTGGTCTTTAAACGGGTCAATTATATCGATACGGTCCGCGAACGGGTCTATGACCGGATGATCTCCGAGCGCAAGCGGATCGCCGCCGAGAAGCGCTCGACCGGTGAGGGCCAGAAGGCCCGGATCCTCGGTACCGTCGATCGGGAACTGCGGGAGATCACCTCCGGGGCCAACCGGGAAGCGATGCTCATCAAGGGTGATGCCGATGCCGAAGCCACCCGGATCTACGGCAACGCCTACAACCAGGATCCGGAATTCTTCGCCTTCATGAAGACCCTGGAGAGCTACGAATCGGTGATCGGCGACAACACCTCGCTGGTATTGTCTTCCGATTCGGACCTCTTTCACTATCTGAAAAACAGCTCCAGAAACTAATCATCATCCCGGTCCGGCCGACCCGCAGCTTCTGCAGCGGCAGCCGGACCGGCGTCTTCCCCGGCCACCGGATAGGACGGGTTCTGCTCTTTTTGAAAGACAATCCGGCCCTGGGCTTCGAGCATTTCGGCAAAACGTTCCAGCTGCTCTTCGCTGTCGATCCGGTCGACACCGAGCTGGTCAAACCGGCAATTGCAACGGCTCACCTGGCCCTCGCACCAGGGACACAGCTCCACCGGGCAGCCGAAGATATGCACCTCGCCCGCCAGAACGCCGCAGGCGGTACACGTCGCCAGCTCGGCAGCAGCATCAGTGGCCGGCAACGACGGCAACTCGGAAAATGGCATGACCTTGGCCAGAAAATCCTCTCTGGTTCGGTAACCGAATAATTCCAGTACCGCTTCATCATCGACCCCGTCGTCGAAATTTCCAAGGAAAAGCGCCTCCCCCGCCGAACTCAGGTAGAGATAACGGTGATCGGCAGTGGCCAGCGCTATCAGCGCGATGCCCTCCTGCCGGGCAACAAGCCGCAGGTCAAGCGCCATCTCCTCGCGACCCTCGGGCAGCATTGCATAATAATTGCGCAATACCGGAACGGCGAGCTGCTGGCTGTCATAGCGTCGCACCAGAGCGAGCGCTGCCGGCAACTCTTCATCGGTAACCACGTAACGAACCAACTCCTCGATCGCCAGGCGGTCGAGTTCTCTCTGCAGGCCGGTCATACAACACCTTCTTTTTCCTATCTTTGAAAATTGCCCTTCGTCGTTCACAGTCCGAGGCACAGCTCGAACCGTAAAAAGAATAATTGAAAAACAGCGATGTTCAGACTATAGTACGTCAGTTCCGATTCATTCAAGCACCATTTTCCCCACGTGCAGCTGACCGGCTGCCGATGCATCCGTCCACGGCGGCGAGACGATTCGCCCGGACGATACGCCTGATAACCCCCAATCAGGCCGACCACCTGTATGTTAACCGGCCGACTGAAGGTCACAGGAAAATTACCCTCCCGGTGACCGCCAGGACAAATATCAGGATTTATGGAGGATTTTTTATGTCAGAGCAGAATGCACGCCTGATCGTTGACGGCATTACCCATGAACTTCCGATCATCGAAAGCACCACCGGAGAGCGGGCGATCGATATCAGATCCCTGCTCCGCGAAACCGGCTACATCACCCTGGACAGCGGTTTCATGAATACCGGTTCCTGCGAATCGCGCATCACCTATCTGGACGGCGAACGAGGCGTTCTTCGCTATCGTGGCTACGACATTCTCGAACTGGCCGAGAACTGTCTCTTCGTTGAGATCGCTTATCTCCTCTTGACCGGCGAGCTGCCGTCCTACGACGAGTTGGACAAGTTCAAATACGACATGGGCAAATACGCGCTGATCCATGAAGACATGATCCACTTCTTCGACCATTTCCCGCCGCATGCCTCGCCGATGTCGATCCTGTCGACGATGGTCGGCAGTCTGCATGATTTCTATCCGGAAATGGACCGGGAAGAAGACCCCTACGGCGGCATTACCACGACGACCGCCCGGCTGCTCTCGAAGATACGGACGATCGCCGCGTTTTCCTACAAGAAAAATATGGGTCACCCGCTCGTCTATCCCCGCGCCGACCTGAGCTACGGCGCCAATTTTTTGAACATGATGTTCGACCGGCCGAACATACCCTACAAGATCGAACCGGTTCTCGTCGCCGCTCTGAACAAATTGCTCATCCTCCATGCCGATCACGAACAGAACTGCTCGACCTCGACGGTGCGGCTGGTGGGCAGTGCCGGCGTCGGCCTCTACCCGTCTATTTCAGCCGGAATCAATGCCCTCTGGGGCCCGCTGCACGGCGGCGCCAATGTGGCCGTGATCCGGATGCTCGAAGCCATTCTCGCCGACGGCAAGGACTTTGAAAAATACATCGCCATGGCCAAGGATCCCGATAATCCCTACCGACTGACCGGTTTCGGACACCGTGTCTACCGGACGTACGATCCGCGGGCGACGATTATCAAGAAGGTCTGTCACGACGTACTCAATTCGCTGGAAATCAAAGATCCGCTGCTTGACGTCGCGATGGAACTCGAGCAACGGGTCAGTGAGGATGAGTTTTTCCAGGTGCGCAACCTCTACCCGAACGTTGATTTCTATTCGGGCATCATCTACCGGGCCATGGGCATCCCGACCAACATGTTCACCGTGATGTTCGCGCTCGGCAGGTTGCCGGGCTGGATCGCCCACTGGCAGGAGATGAACTCGGACAAGAGCAGCAGCAGGATCGGGCGGCCCCGCCAGGCCTATCAGGGTATCGTCAATCGGCCGTTTATCCCGCTCGAAGCGCGCGGGTAACCGACCGGTAGTGAACCACCGCTATTTGGCCAGACTGGTTCCCTGCTGCATATTGACAACCAGCGGGACATCGAGTTGCAGGGCCTGCTCCATGCAACGGCGGATGTCTTCCAGCAGCGCCCCGCACTTCGCCGCATCGACTTCGAAAATCAGCTCGTCGTGAATCTGCAGCAACATCCGGCAGTGCTTCTCCCGACGACTCCGCAGCAATTCATCGACCCGCAGCATGGCCAGTTTGATAATATCGGCCGCCGTCCCCTGGATCGGCGTGTTGATCGCCGCCCGCTCGGCAAATTCCCGGCGTGCTTTGTCGGTCGCCTTGATTTCCGGGAGATAGCGGCGCCGATTGAGCAGCGTGCTGACGTAACCGTCTCGTTTCGCCGTCTCGACGACATCGTGCATGAATTGCTGCACACCGGCGTAAAGCTGGAAATAGCGATCGATGAACTGCTGCGCCTCCGTCCTGCCGATGCGCAGTTGATTGGCCAGGCCGAAAGCGCTCATGCCGTAAACGATGCCGAAATTAATGCTCTTTGCCACCCGGCGCATGTCCGGCGTGATAAAAAGTGGCGAAACACCGAAAATTTCCGCCGCGGTCCGGTTGTGGATATCGTCCCCCCGGCGGAACGCGGCCAGCAGCGCCGGGTCCTGGGAGTAATGGGCCAGCACCCGCAGATCGATCTGGGAATAATCGGCAAAGAGAAACATGGTGCCGGTCTCGGCGACGAAGGCCTCCCTGATCCGTCCGCCTTCCTCGCCGCGGATCGGGATATTCTGCAGGTTCGGATTGCTGCTCGACAACCTGCCGGTGGTGGTCACCGTCTGGTTGAACGAGGTATGAATCCGGCCGGTCCTGTCATCAATGAGTACCTTGAGCTTTTCGATATAGGTGGACAGCAGCTTGGCCAGGTTGCGATAGTCGACGATCAGGGCCGGCATTTCATGGCGCTGCGCCAGCTTCTCCAGCACCCCGGCATCGGTGGAATACCCGGTCTTGGTCTTCCTGCCGTGGGGCAGGCCCAGTTCTTCGAACAATACCACCCCCAATTGCTGGGGGGAGCTGATATTGAACGGGTGCCCCGCCAGGCGGTAAATTTCCTCTTCCCGCTCCGCCAGTTTCTCCCTGAACTCGGCTGCCAGGGCATCGAGGCGCTGCGCGTCGACCTTGATCCCGGCGGTTTCCATATGCGCCAGGATGGGCACCAGCGGCATCTCGATCTCGTGAAACAGACGCAGCATATCCTTTTCTTCGAGACGGGGGCGCACGCCCTCCCACAGGGCCAGGGCACCGTAAACATCTTCACAGGAATAGGCACCTGCCGCCTCGACCGAAACAAAAGCAAAGGCATCGTCGCGCTTGTCACCGCCGGTAACCTGTGCATAGGAGGTCATTTTTATATCGATTTCCCGGCACAGATCATCGAGTTTGAGCGACCGGCGCGCCGGTTCGGTCAGATACGCGGCGATCATCGTGTCGATCAGCGGCCCGGCCATCTCAACGCCGAAAGCCCGGGCCAGGACCGCGTAATCGTATTTGAGATTGTGCCCGATTTTCGGCAGGTCGGCCGATGTCAGATACGGCTCGAGCACCGCTCGAACCTCGGCCGGCACCAATTGCCCGCCAACGAGTTCGCCCGTCTCGTCACGATGGCCAAGCGGGATATACCAGCACCGGGGCAAGCCGCAACTCACTGAGATGCCGACCAACTCGGCCCGGCGGCTGTTGAGCGATGTCGTCTCCGTATCGATAGCCAGCTGCGTCGCTTCGGCCAGAATCGCGGCCAGCTCGGCCAACGTCCGGTGGTCCCGAACGAGGCGAAATTCATCGGTGGCGATCGGGGCGGCATCGTCGACTTCCCTGAGCAAATTGGCAAAACCGAGTTTTGTATACAACTCCTTGAGGCGCCCGTTATCCGGTTCGCCAAGCAGATAGGCGGCCGGATCATCGGGTACGGAGCAGTCGTCCTTGAGGCGGATCAAGTCGCGGGAAAGAAATGCCGCGTCGCGATGCTCGCTCAGGTTCTGCTTCATCTTCGACGCTTTCATGTCATCGAGCCGTTCATAGAGCTGCTCGAGCGAGCCGTAGGATTGCACCAGTTTCCCGGCCGTCTTCGGCCCGATGCCGGGGACGCCGGGGACATTGTCGGAACTGTCACCGATCAGCGCAAAACAGTGCAGCAGCGCTTCCGGCTCAACATGATATTTGCTCTGCACGGCTGCCCGATCCATGATCCTGTCACTCATCGGATCCCACATGGTGACCCGGTCGCCGACCAGCTGCAGCAGGTCTTTATCGCCGGAAACGATGATGATGCGATGACCCGACCCCACAAGCCGGTCGACCGCGGAGGCGATGAGATCGTCGGCCTCGACACCCTGCTCCTCAAAGCTGACCAGACCAAGCGCTTTGACCAGCTCCTTGATATAGGGAATCTGGCCGGCCAACGCTTCCGGCATCTCCGGCCGGGTGGCCTTGTAATCTCCATATAACTCGTGACGAAACACCGGGCCCCGGCTGTCAAAGGCCACGGCCAGATAGGTCGGCTGGCGCTCCTTGATCAGTCGCCGGACCATGGAAGCAAATCCGAAAACGGCATTGGTCGGCAGACCGTCCCGGTTGGTCAGCGCCGAGACGGCGTGAAAGGCGCGGTAAATAAAGGCGCTGCCGTCAATCAGATAAATATCTTCGCTCATCTCGGACGCTCTTTGCCGCCGAAAAACGGTGCTTCGCTTCACTTGATTCGGCGTTATTTCCGCTCCATCAGGAATGAATGATATGCTTGCGAACCCATTGCGTCATCTGCTCGGCCGTGTCGCCACCGCGATAGGAGACGACCGGCACCGGGCACCGCCGAAACATCCGCTCCGCCACCGAACCGGCAAAGATGTGCTGCAGCTCCCGGTTTTTGATCCCCATGACCACCAGGTCGACACTGGACTCCACAACAAAGCGAAGCAGTTCCGTGGACGGATCGCCGATCAAAAAGACAAAGCTGACCCGGTCGTCAGGCAGGGAGAGCCGGGAGGCCATATCGGCAATCGCTTCGCGCCGCTCTTTCTTGACGGTTTCGACATAGTGCTCACTGTCCACCTTGAAGCCGAACGAACTGATCTTGTCGACCGCCGCCAAGTCCCGTTCATTGATCACATTGACCAGGATCAGCTCTGCACCGAAGGCATCGGCCAGCATTGCCGAATAGTCGAGCAACCGTTGGGAAAACTGTGAAAAAGCGAGCGGTACCATAATTTTTTTGATGTTCATTGCCATCTCCTGATATCGACGGTCCAGCATCACCGGGTGTTGAGAGGTGCGGTAAAAATCGAAATCGCCTTACGAACCGTTTCCGGCCGCGACCGATCCTGCCTGCCGCTGCACCCGTCGCCGCTGGGAAAACCAGATCAGCGCCAGCAACAGCAAGGCCGGGATAAACATCAATTGTTTGGGCGGCCGCTCATTTTCCACGTGGACACTGGTTATCTCATAACCGAAACGGATCAGGGCCCGATCGGCGGGGCTGCCGAACATGACCATACCCACCCGCAGGTTTTCTCCCTCTTCCATCGTGGTCAGGCCGAGGCCGCGCAGCCGATCTTCACCGGTCGGCTCGTCACCGATGGGCAGCATGACCGTCTTGGTCACTTCGTTGCCGTCAAATTTTTCGCCCTTGACCTGCAGACGTACATGGGAATTCGGCTCCATTTCATCGAGAATCGACACCAACTCGGTGGCCGGTCGCTCGGTCAACTCCGGATACCATTGGTCCCAGAAAAAGCCGGGACGCAGCAACGTGAACGTGACGAGCAGCAAACAGATCGTCTCCCAGATCCTGTTTCTCGTCAAGAAATAGCCCTGGGTCGCGGCGGCGAACATCAGCATGGCCACGACCGCGCCAAAGACGACGATAACAAAATGGAGCGGCGTGCCGACCCCGATCATCAGCAATTCATTATTGAAGATAAAGATGAACGGCAGGATCGCGGTCCGGATATCATAGGTGAAGCCCTGGATACCGGTGCGGATCGGATCGCCCCCGGAGATACCCGCCGCGGCGAAGGCGGCCAGCCCGACCGGCGGGGTGTCGTCGGCCAGAATGCCGAAATAGAAAACAAAGAGGTGCACCGCGATGAGCGGCACGATCAGCCCGTTCTGGGCGCCGAGACTGACGATGACCGGGGCCATCAGCGTCGAGACGACGATATAGTTGGCCGTGGTCGGCAGCCCCATGCCGAGCAGCAGACTGATCACCGCGGTGAACAGCAGGATCAGCAGCAGATTGCCGCCGGAGATAAACTCGACGAACGCGGTCATGACCAGACCGATGCCGGTCAGTGTGACGGTGCCGACGATGATGCCGGCGGCCGAGGTGGCGACGCCGATACCGATCATGTTCCGGGCCCCGGATACCATACCGCTGATCAATTCCCGCCAGCCGCGGGCAAAGGAAAATTCTTCGCTGTCGCTCTTGCGCAGCCACCGTTTCAGCGGACGCTGGGTAATGACGATGAACATCAGCAGCACCGTGGCCCAGAACGCCGACAGCGACGGCGACAACCGTTCAACGGTCAGGCACCACATGAGCACGACGATGGGCAGCAGGAAATAGAGCCCGGCCTGGGCGGTCTCGCGCAGCGGCGGCAGTTCGTTGATCTCGGTGGTCACCTCCAGCTCTGGCACCTGGCAGGCCAGTTTGAGCAGAGCGATATAGGCGACAAGCAGCAGCCCGGTGCTGATCCAGATAGTCGCTTCGCCGGCCACGGTCTTGATCCAGCCAAGCCCGTAATAGGTGGCCCCGCCGATAATGATCAGCATCAGGATGGTGGAAACGAAGGTGAACAGGCTCTGCAGCAGCGTTCGGCTTCGCCGGCTCTGCATCCCTTTCAGCCCCATTTTGCACGCTTCGAGGTGAACGATGTAGACCAGGGCGATATAGGAGACAACGGCCGGCAGGAAGGCATGCTTGATGACTTCGATATAGGAAATGCCGACATACTCGACCATCAGAAAAGCCGCCGCGCCCATGACCGGCGGGGTCAGCTGGCCGTTGGTCGAGGAGGCGACCTCAACGGCGCCGGCCTTCTCCGGCGAGAAACCGACCTTTTTCATCAGCGGGATGGTGAAGGTTCCGGTGGTGACCACGTTGGCAATCGACGAACCGGACACCAGCCCGGTCATCGCCGAGGAAACGACGGCTGCCTTGGCCGGTCCGCCGCGCATATGCCCCAGGCCGGCAAAAGCGGTCCTGATGAAATAATTCCCGGCCCCGGCCGCCTCGAGCAAGGAGCCGAAAAGCACGAACATGAACACCATGTCGGTGGACACTCCGAGCGCCACACCGAAGACCCCCTCGGTCGTCAACCAGTAGTGGGTCATCCCCTTGGTCAGGCTCGCCCCCTTGTGGGCGATAACGTCCGGCATATGGGCACCGGCAAAGGCATAGAGCATAAAGACCGCGGCCACCACCATCAGCGGCGGCCCCAAGGCCCGGCGGGTGGCCTCGAGCAGCAGCACCAGACCGACGACGGCAACGATCAGATCGATCAGCAGCGGCGCGCCGGGACGAGACGACAACTCGGTATAAAAGATGAAGATATACGCAGCACTGCCGGAGGCGATCAGCGCCAGGACCCAGTCCTGGAGCGGGATATAATTTTTCGGCGACGATTTGAAGGTCGGGAAGGCCGTATACGCAAGAAACATTGCGAACGCCAGATGGATGGACCGTGCTTCCGTGGAGTTGAGGATAAAGAAATTAAACAGGTAGGGGAGCGGCGAGGCGTTCCAGAGTTGAAAGAACGTCCAGGCCAGCGGCACAAAGAACAAGACGTTTTTCGGAAGCGCACCCACCGGATTTCGACCGCCGGTATCCACTTCGGCAATCAATTCGTGTACGCTCTTCCCGGACACCTGGCGCTCGCTGGGCTTTGTCATGATTCGTGCTCCTCAAAGCAAGAAGTCGTCAACCTCTCAATCAACCGTACCGCACCTGCCTTCCGGCGGTCAAGCACGAGGCACCCTCTCCCCGGGCGAAGGGCCCACCGGATCATCGGCTGGACCCGGCGGGAAAGGATATCGAACCTGCCGATACAACGATGCGCGACCCCGAGCAAACACCGAAGTCGCGCATCTCCATCATCGAGCGATATGAGCCGTGACTATTGGACCAGCCCGGCTTCCTTGTAGTACTTGGCCGCACCGTCATGCAACGGAGCCGACAGGCCGTCCTTGACCATCTCTTCTTTTTTCAGGATACCAAATGCCGGATGCAATTGCGTGAACTCGTCAAAGTTCTCGAAGACCGACTTGACAACCACATAAATAACATTTTCGGGTACCTTGGCGGAACTGACGAAGGTCGCGCCGACACCGAAGGTGGTGGTGTCCTGCTCGTTACCCCGATACATGCCGCCGGGGATGACGGCCGTACGGTAGTAGTTGTTCTCCTCGATCAGCTTGTCGATAGCCGGACCGGTGACATTGACCAGGACCGAGTCACAGGCGGTGGTTGCCTCCTGGATGGAGCCGTTCGGATGACCGACCGTATAGATGATCGCATCGACCTTGTTGTCGCACAGGGCCTGCGACTGCTCGGCCGGCTTCAACTCGGAGGCGAGTTTGAAATCATCGGCGGTCCAGCCATAGGCATCCATGACAACCTCCATGGTCCCGCGCTGGCCGGAGCCGGGATTGCCGATATTGACCCGCTTGCCCTTCAGGTCCTCGAAATTCTTGATGCCGGCGTCGGCGCGGGCGACAACGGTAAAGGGTTCGGGATGAATGGAAAAGACGGCCCGCAGGTCTTTATTCGGACCATTTTCCTCAAACCTGCTGGTACCGTGATAGGCGTGGTACTGCCAGTCCGACTGGACAACGCCCATATCCAATTCGCCGGACTCTACGGCATTGAGATTGTAAATCGAACCACCGGTACTTTCGACCGTGGCACGGATGCCGTGCTCGTCCTTGCCTTTATTGACCAGGCGGGCAATGGCCCCACCGGTCGGATAGTAAACACCGGTGACGCCGCCGGTTCCAATGGTTACGAATTTGGTCTCGGCAACGGCTGCCGAACTGAACGCCATAACACACCCCAGGGTCAGGGCTGCAAATAATGCCACCTGCTTCTTCATACTCAATCCCTCCTCGTTTTTTTTATTATTATCCACGGCTCAACCAACAAGCCAGGGATGCGACCAATGGCCCTGCGGCAAAGCGGCGGGCCATGTGAAACCTCTGGGTGAACGCGGGGAATGATGAATACCGGAAGATGCAAAAAGACGCGGCGGCACGTGGTCACGCGCACGTCTCGCACCTCTCTGTTCAGCTCCGATATAATACTTTATAATTCACAAAATTCTGCTGACAAGTCAAGCCATTTCCCGATCTGTTATATCGCCCGGCGGGATTTACCACCCGGATCGACAAAAGACTCCATGACCGCTTGACAAAGTAACCGGCAAGCGTTATTGACTGACAACATTACATCAGGCCTGAACGAAAAAATCGCAGCCGGACACGGCGCTTAGCCGTTTCAGTTGTCGTTCATTGCCTGTAAAAGCATGCATCCAGAAGGACATGGGCTGCACCGACCCCCCACCCCCGGCCGCGGGGGACACAGCGACGTTATCCGGGCATTGTTCGCACTCTTGCCGGCAACGCCGCACCATTGCCCCTTTTCTCACCGAAACAGAGCCCCAGGCACCACCTCCGGCTGGTTGCCACCGAATCCATAGACCCGTCCACCGGGCACCGATGCCCAAAATAACACCTTTTTCCCTACCCACAGACAAGGAATACGTTCATGGTCCCCGAAGATGACGAGATACTTTTTACCAACTTCAATTATAACCCGGACTACTACTATTTTCTCTACGTCGGCGAACTCAAGACATACAGCCTGAATTATTTTGTTCAGGAGGCTCTGGCCCACCGGATTCCCAACCGGCCGATCAAGTTCGTCGCGATCATCCCCGATATCTGCATCCAGTACAACTACGCCAACATTATCGTCATCAACCCGCGGGGCGAAGAAGAATTCATCTCCGATCACGCGTTCGTCCAGCAGGACAAGAAACCGCGACAGAGCTGGCGCATCGATTCGACCCGATTCATGAGCGCCGTCTCGAACAACCCGGCAATTCGTACGCTGATCGACCGGATTCTCGAGCACCAGAACCAGCTCTATATCAATCTCTATGAGAGCGTTCTCGATATGACGCTCGACCAGATCGACCGGGTCTCGGTTCTCGGCCCCGACAAGTATCTTGCCCGGCAATTCAACAACAAGATCACCCAATACAAGGCGCTCGAGGGAATCGTGCCACTGGCCGATCACAAGGTCTGCGAAGACAAGGATTGTCTGCTCAAGACAACGGCGGGCCTGCGCAGCCAATGGACCGACGGCATTTTCGTTTCCGGTGCGTATTCGGCGGCCGGCATCAACTCGGCGGTCACCTACAACCAGCAGCAGGTGGAAAGCCGCTTCGGCGCCACCAACGACGTCTACCTGATCTCACGGTTCATCCCGCACCAGCTCGACCCGACGGTGCTGGCCGTGGTCGCCAACGAGCAGGACGTCTATATCGCCGGCATCGCCGACCAGGTAATCGTCGACGGCAACCGTTTCATCGGTTCCAAATTTCCATCCCTGGCCACAGCCGAACAGAAACAAAAAATGCACCAATACACCGTGCGCGCCGGCCGCATGCTCGGCGAGAAAGGCTACCGCGGCATCTTCGGCTGCGACTACCTGATCGACAATAACGGCGAGGCCCTCTTTCTGGAAATCAACGCCCGCAAACAGGGTACGACGCTGGAATTTTGTTACACCCTTGAGCAGACCCTGCCCGAGGGCGCGCCGATGCTGCCCGAACTCGAATACTATGCGGTCACCGAGGCGCGGTTTCCCCGCAATACCGTGGAAATGAAAGAAAACCTGCGCAAGATCCACTGGGGGACCTATAATTACAAGATCCAATCAAAAAAGCTGACCACCGGCTACATTCCGCAAAATCCCTACGAACGGGAGACCTTTCGGAAGGTAGCCAATGGTGAGTTGCTCAAAGACTTCGTCATTCTCGAACACCCGGGCACCAATTTTCTCGTCATGCCGGGCACGTTTCTGGCCCGCGTCGTCTCTGTCGCCCGCAATCGCGAAGACGTCGACGAAGGGTTGTGTCAGGGCGTTGGCTTTATCCAACAAACCATCACGGAGGCTGAATAACATGGAGCAATCCTGCCACCACACCGACCAGGCGACCATCGACTGGGACCAATACACCGAAGCACTCTTTACCACGCTGTTCGCTGCAGGCGATAGCGACACGAAGGTGCCGGACGAGCAACGCCGGGAAGCGGAGCAGGTACTGGCCTCGGCACAGCAGACGGATAAAACCGGCCCGATCCTCGACGTGTTCTCTTTCCTGCTCGCCCAGGCCAGAGAGAACCACCGCTCTCCGCTGGCTTTCGCCGTCGACCGGTCAACGCTCGAGGCCCTGGCCCGCAAGCATCAACAGATCGACGAGCACCTGGTCAGCATCGGTGGTCGACTGACCCAGGCCCGTCCCATCGCCGCCGAGGCCAACCAGCGGGTCGATGCCTACCTGGCGGAAAAAGACATCGTTGCCCCGAGCGGTATAGAACTCTGGGATACGATCCTGAAAAACCAGCAGCGGATCAAAACGGCCTTGTCGATGACCGACGAGGAGTGGCACAGCTTTCCCGGCCAGATCCGCCACGCCATCGATTCCATCGATACCCTGGCCGGGTTGATCGATCTACCGAAAGCGGCCGTTGCCTCGATCGCAGAGGTCACCGAAAAATACCGGATGCGGCTCACCCCCTACTACACCAGCCTGATCATGCCGGGCAGCGTCAACGACCCGATCATGCTGCAATCGATCCCGACCGGTGAAATGATCGACAACGCCGGTATCGAAATCCCGCCGGTGGCGGCCGACCATTCACCGGCACGGCTGATCGACCAGTTCTATCCGCGGGTGGTAACCATCAAGGCGACCAACATGTGTGCCATGTACTGCACCCATTGCCTGCGCATCGCCCATATCGGCCGTAAAGACCAGATCTACTCGCGCGATGCCTACACCGAAGCGCTCGATTACATCCGCTCCAACACCAGGATCAGGGACGTGTTGGTCACCGGCGGCGATGCCTTTGTCCTGCCCAATTCCATGCTCAAATGGCTGCTCGAGGAGCTCGACCGGATCGATCACGTCAAGCTCAAGCGGCTTGGCACGAGGGTCCCGGTTACCGTGCCGATGCGAGTCGACGAGGAATTACTCGACATCATCGAGGCCAGCAACGACCGCAAGCCGATTCGGGTGGTAACCCAGATCAATACGGCCCAGGAGATCACCCCGGTGTCGCGCGATACCTTTCGCCGCATCTCGAAGCGCTGTTTCAGCGTACTCAACCAGGCGGTCCTGCTCAAGGGCATCAACGACAGCCGGGTCAAGATGTGGAAGCTCTGCGAGACCATCCAGGAGGCCTATGTCCGGCCTTATTACATCTTCAACTGCAGCTACCGCAACCCGCAGTTCACCCACTTCCGGGTGCCGCTCGAGGTGGGCCGCGACATCGTCGAATCGATGTACGGCACTATCTCCGGCGATGCCATCCCGCGCTACATCGCCACCGCCGGCGGCAAGATCCCGCTGCATCGCAGCAATGTCGTGGCCACGACCGGCACCACCTACACGCTGAAAAAACCATGGAACGGCCAGGAAGTCTCCTACCCCGATGCCGACCCGCAGCTTTACGCCAACGACCGCTTCGCCTTTGCCGGCTATCAGGACTGAGCCGTCAAAGCGCAAATCCACGACAGCCCCGGATCGGAAACGGTGCGGGGCTGTCGTGGATTTGGTTTATATGAAAA
>CAYSSK010000027.1:0-37096 GCA_964433645.1 uncultured Desulfofustis sp. | reverse complement strand
TGCGGGTTCTTGCGGAAATCATCGCCAAGGATCTCCAGGGCCAGCCGGCCGTTCAGGAAAACATAGGCCCGATGCGATAAGAGCCTGGCCATTTCCAGGTTTTGCTCGACAAGCAGAATGGAGATACCCTCCTCGAGCAGATGCCTGCAGATGTTTTCCACCCGGTGGATCACCTGTAACGACAGCCCCTCCGATGGCTCATCCATCAGCAATACCCGGGGGTTGGTCATGAGCGCCCGCGCCATGGCCAGCATCTGCTGTTCGCCGCCGCTGAGCCGCGTTCCTCCGACCTTTGCTCGTTTGTATAGCTCTGGAAACAATTCATAAATCCTGTCGACATGCCACTTCGACGATTTGTCAGACTTTGAGCCGGCAAAACGGATATGCTCCTCTACACTCAAAGACGGGAAAAGAAGCCGTCCCTGCGGCACGTACCCTATACCGAGGGCGGCGATCTGATGACTCGATAAATTGATGGTTTCCTGACCGATAAATTTAATCGAACCCGTACGAAACACCGGCGGGAAGTTCAGGATCGAACGAAGCAGGGTGGTCTTCCCCATACCGTTGCGCCCGACCACCGTCACCAGTTCGCCGTCATTCACTCTGAGATCGACATCCTGAAGGGCATGACTTTTCCCATAGAAAGCATTCAATCCGGAGATGAGCAAGAGACCTTCAGGCATGAGCTCGACCATTTTTTTCTGAGCTGATTGTATAAATTTCCTGAACGCGCCGATTCGTCCTGATTTCCTCGGGCGTACCGTCGGCAATGCTTCTGCCCTGATGCAATACCGAGACCCGGTCGGCCAGCCTGAAGGCGATATCTATGTCATGCTCGATGACAAGGATGGTAGTGCGTGAGCGTAACTTCATGATCAATTCGGTCATGAAGGTACGTTCGTTGGCCGAAAGGCCGGCCATGGGCTCATCAAGCAGAAGGATTTTCGGTTGGTGAGCGAGCGTGATCGCCAATTCCAACTGGCGATGCTCGCCATGGGACATATCCATAACCTTCGCATCCAACTTGTCGATGAGCCCGACCTCGCCGGCCGCCTCTTCCAACTGCTCGCACTCGTCGGTAAAGTTTCTCCACGGCTTGAACAGCGTAGCGAACACCCCTCGCGACGAGGTGCCACGCTTCCACACTGCAAGAAACAGATTCTCCCGAACCGTTAGATCCATAAACAGATTGGACGACTGATAGGTTCTTCCGAGGCCAAGCTCGATGCGTCGTTGCACGGGTTGATCGGTGAGATCCTGATCAAAAATAACGATCTTTCCCTTGTCTGGACGCGCTTCTCCCGTGATCAGACTGAACAGTGTACTTTTCCCGGCTCCATTGGGCCCGATCAAAGCGCGGCTTTCGCCTTCAGCTATCAGCATATCCACGTTTACAACCGCTTCGATGCCGCCAAATGATTTTGAAACGCCGTTCAGGCTCAAAGTCATTGTGTGATCAGGCCCAATGGTCGCCATTATGATGAACTCCCCTCTTTACTTCCAACCACCATTGGTCTTGATCATTTCCACGTAATCCTTACCGAAATGTTTCTCCAGCTCCATGAAATACGCTTCCTTTTCTCCGGGCGGATAATCGCGGGTGGTCGCCGGGGCCGCCATATACTTGTCGGCCATATCCGCGTACGGACCGAATTGAGAGACGTTCTCGTACGTTTTGACCGCGAGATTTTTCAACTGGCCGTTTTCACTCACGACCTTTTTGATGTAAATATTCTGGACTGGGTTGCCGTATTCATCGAAATAAAACGGACCGCGAGGTGATTCATCGGCAGCCATCTCCACGGCGCGGACAGCTTTTACGAAAGCTTTCGGATCATCGACCTTCCCGTCCAATGCCTCCATGGCCTTGAAAGCCACGCGCATACAGTCATAACCCTGCATCGCGATAACATCCGGATAATGCCCATAGGCCTTATGGAAACTCTCACGGAAATTCTGGTTGGCCACGGACGGATTGCCGTCGTAGTAGTGCAATGAAGAAAAAACGCCGATTGCGCTCTCGCCGAGTTCAGGCAGCATGGAAACAATCGGCACATTAGCCTGACCGAGCAATTGTGGGTACTTTTTGTCCAAGCCGAACTGTTGCCATTGTTTGAAGAACGCCACAACCTGCGCTCCTCCGGAATTGACCAGCACCGCATCATATTCCCCGGACAGACTCGACAGGCGAGCCATAATGGAACTGAAGTCCACCGCGGCCACGTCGTGCCAGATTCGCAAGACCTCTTCCCCGCCGTTCTCGATGAAACCACGAATAAAACCGGCAGCCTGATCCCACGGGTAAGAGTAGTCTTGGCCAACGATGATAACTTTTTTATAGCCCAGGTCCTTGGCGCAATATTGGCCGAAGTTGAAAATGACCTGCGCCCCCGTCCAACCGGGACGAACCACGCTGTCGGTGGCTTTGCGCATCGTGATGTCTTCCGGGGCGGAGTAACCGATGAGAATCGGAACTTCCGGGTTCCTGGCTCCCCAATCAACCGCGGCCATACCCTCATGACCCAGCGACGGCCCGATGATGAAATGGACCTTGTCACGATTCTTCAGGGAATCGAACTTGGTGACCATGACTTCAACATCGGCTTTCGTGTCTTCGGTAAAGAGTTCAATGGGGGTTCCATTGAACTCATAGTTGCGTTCCTCCAGCGCCAGTTTCACACCTTTGAGGCCGCCTTCGCCGAAGATCGTCGCCCAGCCTGTTGTCGGACCGATGTGTCCGACACGAATCACATCCTCTGCAAAACCTGTCCCGAAAGAACCGCCTATCAGGACAATGATGCCCAAAACTGCCAAGTGAAGCTTCAATCTAGCCATACGTTCCTCCTTGTGATTAGGTACACATGATGGTTGACCTGAATTACTCCGGTGGCATGGATGAGTGCTGCGACCTTTTGAGAAGGCCGAAAACACCCATTACCCTCACTAACCGCTTGGTAACGAAAGATTGTGTGGAACCCACGATGCCTTTTGGGGCAAACAGAATGACCACGAGAAACATCACTCCCATAATCAAATGATACCGCTCGGTCACTCCACTGAGAACCACGTCGACGGTCTTAATGATCGCCGTTCCCAAAATGGCGCCGGCAAGGCTGTGTATACCGCCCAGTATGCCTGCTAACAATGTGTCTACGTTGGTTGACAGTGCTGCTGAGTGTGGATTGATCAAGCCGGTGAAATAGGCAAAAAACACCCCTCCCATCGCGGCCGCAAACGCCGCGAAAACAAAGGCCACATACCGGATGCCGGCTCCATGATAACCAAGCATGGCCATACGGGTGTCACTGTCCCGGACCCCTTTGGCCATGAGTCCAAAAGGCGAATTTCGAAGCGCGTAGAGCAGCCCGGTGACACCGATAAAAAACAGCAGCTGGAAATAATAAAAGGCGGTCTTGGACTGCTCGGTGGAGGTACCCATAATAACCGGGGCGTAGATATTGGTTATCCCCGAATCCCCATTGGTAACCGATGCCCACTGGCTGGCCAAAGCCCAAAACAGCTGCCCGAGGACGAGGGTGAGCATCAGAAAATAAACCCCTTTTGCCCGCACGCACAAAACCCCGCACAACATCGCGACTAAAACAGCGGTGATGACACCAATCAGCGGTGGCAAAGGAAACGGCACCTGATACCGAGTCTGCAGAATCGCAACCATGTAACCTGAAACACTAAAAAAAGATGCCTGCATCAAAGACACCCATCCCAGTTCTCCGGCCAAATAACAGACGCTCATGGTGAGCATCCCGAAAAACATGATCCTGATGGACATCATGAGGAAATAGTCGGAGCTCATCCAAGGAATGGCGGCAAGTATTGCAAGCACGGCAGCCCCGACAAGAAATTTTCCGGTACCGCTCAGTTGGCTGTTCATATGGCCCCTTTGCCAAAAAGGCCCTGTGGACGGACAGAAAGGATAATTGCGACCGGCAGAAAGAGGACAAACGAGGAAAACTCAGGGATAAATCCGGTGGTAAAGCTATAGACCATGCCCGTGATCAAGGCGCCGACCATGGTGCCGCCCAAGCTCCCCATGCCGCCGATAATGATGACAATCAACGTCAGGGTGAGAATCCGCCAATCCTCCCCCACCACGAGCATGAGAAAAGACCCCCCGACAACACCCGCCGCTCCCGCGAGAAAACCGGAAAGCGCGAAGACCAGCGTAAAAATACGCCGCACATTGAAGCCCATGGCGGCAACCATGTTGAAATTGTCCACTCCGGCCCGGATGGTGATACCCAAGTTGGTCTTCTTTAAAAACAGCCAGAGACCACCCCCCAGCACCAAAGCCAAAACGAGTATGAAGAGGCGATAGACAGGGTAGACGATGCCCAACCCGGGAATCTCCCAAGCCCCGTTGAGCATGGGGGGAATCTGGATGGTCTTTGGATAGCCGCCGAAAACGACCAGGGCCAGGTCGGAAATGATAATGGCAACCGAGAGGGAAATCAGCGTCTCGAGCATATCATTGCCTCTGACTCTTCTGAGAAGATAGCGCTCTTCAAGCAAAGCAAAGAGGGTGATCAATCCCCCTGCTGCAAAGACAGCCAGCACCCAGCTGCCGGTTTTTTGAAGAACCGTCAGCCCAACGAATCCGCCGGCCAGGTAAAAGGCTCCATGAGTCAGGTTGACGACGCGCATCAAACTAAAGGACAGGGTAAGACCGCTGGCCACGATGAAAAGCAACGCGGCCAACGTAAGGCCATTGAGAAGGTACATGCTGATCAGAAACAAGATGTCCCCCTTATCCTCGCGATTCGCCGCCTGAAACAGGACGACCGGATCGGCGTGGCGATGGTTTCATGATGACGGGAAGCTCGTGCGCCCGCCTGCGCCAGGCTAGTTAAACCGGATAGCCTTGAATTTCCTCATTTGCTCGGTAATCGCTATCTCGGCGGGAAGACGCTCCATGCTGGATGCCCCATAAAACCCGTTGACGCCCTCAGTGTTTTGCAGCACGTATTGGGCATCCTCCGGCATGGAGATGGGACCGCCATGGCACAGACAGATAACCTTCGGATTAACCTTCCTGGCGGCATCGCACAATTCCTGCACCTTGGCCGGTGCATCTTCTATGGTATATGCCGTGCTGGCGCCGATGGACCCTTTTGTGGTCAGGCCGAGATGAGCCACCACGATATCCGCTCCGGCCTCGGCCATGGCCGTTGCTTCATCGACATTGAAGACATAGGGCGTCGTGAACAAGCCGATGGCATGAGCCTTGCGGATCATGTCGACTTCCAGACCGTATCCCATACCGGTTTCTTCCAGATTTTGACGGAATTGCCCGTCACAGAGGCCGACGGTGGGAAAGTTCTGGACACCCGAGAACCCTACATCTTTGACTTGCTTCAAAAACAAGTCCATCACTCGAAATGGATCTGTGCCGCAGACACCCGCCAATACCGGGGTGTTTTTCACCACGGGTAAAACCTCGCTGGCCATTTCCATCACGATTGCATTGGCATCGCCGTAAGGCATGCACCCGGCCAGAGAACCACGGCCGGCCATGCGAAAACGACCGGAGTTATAGATGACGATGAGATCAACCCCCCCGGCTTCCTCGAACTTCGCTGAAATACCGGTACCGGCACCACCGCCAATGATAGGAACGCCTTTGTCGATGCTGTGCTGAAGTTTGGCGCGAACTTCTTCTCGTGAAAATGCCATTGCCGACTCTCCTTTGTTAGATGGTTGAGAAAATGTGTTGTCGCTTGATGCCCCGAACTACCGTTGGTATGGGACAACCATGCTCCCGGCGGATAACGTTCATGCGCAGCGCTTCTGAAAAAAAGTTTTGCCGCCGCCTCCTCGACCTGAGGCGATTAACGCCCCATCAGGGCCATCATCAATTCAACCGCTTTCTCGGAAAACACCTTGTCGTTAATATTTGCATCAATTTCAAATATATCTATACCCGGCTTGACATGCTTTTTGATAGCATCGAACATTGCCCGGTCTGCCTCCGGCCACCAGAATCTTTCTCCCTCACTGTCCAGGATGGAAACCCCTTTCAGCGGCAAGAGAAAAGCAACGTTCCCTTGAGCCTCGTTTGCTTTTTTGGCAAAGATCTCCCCCATTTTCCGGTTCTCTTCGATATTGGTTCGCATCAGCGTTACATTGGGGTTCCATTCGTAGAGATTGCGATCCCGGTAATGCTCGGGCACGGTTGCAATAGGGCCGAAATTGGCCATGTCCACGCAACCCGGAACAATAAGATGGGGGACACCGGCTTTTCCCGGTGCAGACAACCGGGTAGGCCCGGCGCTGAACACACCCGAACAAATTTCGTCGGCCCATTCGGTGGTGGTGATGTCCAAAACCGCATAAACAAAACCATCCTCCACCAGACCTTCCATGGTCTTGCCGCCGGTACCGGTACAGTGGAAAACGAGAACCTCGTACCCTTTATCAACCAAAGCTTCGCGGCACATATTGACACATTCGGTCGTATTGCCGAACATGGTTGCCGCAATGACAGGTTTTTGAGCCGACGATGGGATGTAGTCCATATTGACCATCCCGCAAATGGCTCCAACACCTTCTTTGAACACTTTTTCACTGATAGGATTAAGTCCGGCCACATCGACGATGGATGGAATCATCGTAATGTCCTTGACTCCCGTAAGTATCGTGGTGTCCCCTGCAGCCACTGTGGAAATCAACACCTTCGGCGTTCCTATGGGAAGAGCACGCATGGCACTTGATATGACACTCGACCCGCCGCTGCCTCCCATGCCGAAAACACCGTCGAACCTCCCGGCGTTATACAATTGCAAGGCCAGGGCTGCCGTTCCCTTGGCCATGACAGCCATGGCTTTACCCCGGTCCTGGTCTTTTTGCAGCTGTTTGATGTCCGCACCTCCAGCCATGGCCACCGCAGCATTGTCAATATCGACAGGGAACAACTCCGTTCCTCCGAGCGTGCCGAAATTCATGGTTATGGTCTTGCAGCCCTGTGCCTCTATCTGTTTACGAACAAAAGCATACTCGTCAGCCTTGACATCAAATGCCCCTATCAGGAGAACGGTTTTAGTCATGGTGCACCTCTTGTTATGTTGGAAGGCCGTTGTTGCTTCGTTTCATCATGAATTGTGCAAAAGTAAGGCCAAAATCACATTTGTTTGCTCCGGGCAGACGTATGAATCTGAAATTGAAATCAATTTATGGCTTTTGACAGAGAAATGACGCTTGAAAAAAAACCTGGCAAGTGTTACGAACATTAACAATTGTGTATACAATCGTCACCTATCAAGGAACAAAAAGGGTAACAATGCGGCCTCATCCAGAACGACTGATTCACCTGCTGAATCATGCCCGCACAGCGCACTACCCCCTCGTTTTCGTCGTTCCCGGGTCAGGGCAAGTCGCCCGCTATGCCATAGAGGGCGGTGCCCAATTCTTAATGGTTTTGAATGCCGGCACCTACCGCACGGCCGGGGTCAGTTCTCTCTGTTCTTTTCTCCCGTACGGCAATGCCAACGATCAGACCATGGACCTGCTCACGTCTCAAATCATCCCTCGTTCGGTAAACGTTCCGTTAGTCGCCGGGGTGATGGCCACCGACCCATTTGCTTCTTTGGATGAGCGCTTCGATCGCCTGGCGGAACTTGGTGTTGAAGGGGTTACCAACTGGCCGGCATTGGGCTTGGTAGACGGTTCTTTCCGCCAATTATTAACCGAGGAGGGATTTACGGTCGAAGCAGAGGTGGAGATGCTGCACAGGGCCAAAGAAAGAGGTTTTGTAACCTTCGGTTTCACCTTAAATGTCGATGATGCAATAAAAATGGCCCAAATCGGTGCCGACGCGATGGTCTTAAACGTTGGCTGGACTCATGAATCACTTGATATTTACGAAAAGGCCGACCGCATAGAACACGCCGCCGTCAGAATCAATACCATGCTGGAGGCTATCTGGAATGCCGGCGCAGATCCTGTATGTCTGTTTTTTGGTGGCGCTATTTTATTGCCCGAAGACAGTGCGCTGCTCTACCAGCGTACAGGAGTTCATGGATTTGGTGGCGGAAGCTCAATCGAGCGCATTCCCGTCGCCAAACTGATAGTAAATAATGTACGCAAATTCCGCTCCGTGCCAAAAACGAGAGACATCAGATCCTTTTCATCGGGTCTGGGCAAGATGGTGGGAGCCAGCCCGGCAATGACAAAGCTGTATCGTCTTATCGAAAGAGTGGCGCCCTTTGATGTTAATGTCTGCATCGAGGGTGAATCAGGCGTTGGCAAGGAACTCATCGCCAATCAAATCCACGGACTCAGCACGCGAAGTTCTCAACCATTCATCACGCTCAATTGTGGCGCTATCCCCGATACACTTCTTGAAAGCGAATTCTTCGGCCACGAGAAAGGATCATTCACCGGCGCCATGAACAGACGGCTCGGAAAATTTGAATTGGCGGATCGCGGCACCTTGTTTTTGGACGAAGTAGCCGAATTGAGCCCCAAGGCCCAAGTGAGCCTTCTCAGGGTTCTTCAGCAAAAAGAAATCACCAGGATCGGTGGTGAAAAAGCATTCTCCGTGGACTGCAGGATCATTGTCGCGACTCATCAAAACTTGAAGACTCTCGTTCAAGAAGGCACGTTCAGAGCAGATCTTTATTTTCGGTTATCTGTGATTTCCCTCCAGGCACCGCCCCTCAGATTACGGCTTCAGGATATCCCGGTATTGGTAGACTGTTTTTTATCTGAACTCGGCGTCGCTTTTGACCGCCAGGTAATCGGCATCTCGCACAGTTTCATGGAAAGGCTGAGGCAACATGGATGGCCGGGTAATGTGCGCGAACTCAAGCATGTTCTTTGTCGCGCCGTCTTGCTGGAAGATGGACCGATTCTCCAAGGAGAAGATTTCGTTCCCGAAAAAGATGCGTTCTTGTTCAAACTTTCCAATCTGCCCGAAATGACAGCCGACACACTCAACGCTACCGATAACAATTTAATTTTAAACGCTTTGAAAGTATCCGGCGGCAACAAATCCCAAGCAGCGAGAATGTTGGGGATCAGTCGCAAGACTCTTTATCAAAAACTGAAAAAGATCTAGCTCTCCAACCCGGCGGCAAGAATCGGTTGTTAAAATCAGCATCAGCGAAATCAGCACCAGCGAATCAAAAGGCAGGCATGTCATGCCGGCCAACCTGGAATTGCTTTGCAAACCGCTATAACACACGCTTTTTTCTCATCTTGTAACTTCCGGTTCAGCTCTGTTTCGAGCCGTAAACCGATTGGTCCGGATCAATCCGCACAAGCACCTCATTTGCTTGTCATTATTATTTTATCACAAGCAGGGTGGTTTCGCTGCGCAGCTGCATATCATGATTATCATGTAGCCATCATGCGATTGAGACAACCGGCCGGCAATCGCATTCAACTCGAACTATCAGCACAAGGAGGCATGCCATGTCCGACGCCACGCTCATCAGTGCCGCCGAAGCGCACGAACATCGGCGCAGCGGCCAGGCCCTGCTGGTCTGCGCCTATGACAACGACGACAAGTTTCGCTCTTACCAACTGGAAGGATCTATTCCGCTGAGCGACTTCACGGCACGACTCGATTCAGTCGACAAGGATCAGGAAATCATTTTCTACTGCAACTGACCGGGCGGCGGCTCAGCTGCTGGTCGAGCAGCACATTACCGAGACGGGGGCTTTACCAATACCAAAGCAATTGACGGCGGTGTCGGCGCCTGGAAGAGTGCCGGCCTGCCGATGCTTTCCTGACGATCACCCCGAAAACGATGGGCCCGCCTGCCGGCGGGCCCATCGAACTTTTTACCGCTTTCAGTTGCCCGAAAGTTATCGGACCATAGCTGTAACCCGCGCGTACAAACGCACCGGACGGTACCAGGCTGCACCGGACTGTAGGCAAGATGTGCCTATTGACGATAATAATTTCTTACGATATGATTAAAACAGTAAGAAAAAATCACCGTGAGGTATGCCCATGCAGACTGTTATCACCTCTAAATTTCAGACCACCATCCCTAAAAAGATTCGGGAAAAACTCAAACTGTTGGTCAACGATTCCTTGGAATGGCGAGTGGAACGCGGAGAAATCATCCTGAAACCATTGCACAAAGGGTTTCTGCTGCGCAAAAACTCGATCAAAACCGGCCCCGGTAATATTGATGAGGACATTGCCCGAGCCAAGAGGGTACGGGCCGAACAAGAATCATGAAGAAGGTGATCCTCGACACCAATGTGCTCATCTCCTTTCTCACCGACCGGAATATGGCCCAGCAGGAAAAAGCTGCGGAAATCTTCTCTCGGGCCGCTGCATTGCAAATCGAGATTCTCTGCCAACAGGAAGTAATCTCTGAATTTGTCTATGTGATGGACTCGGTCTATCGGGTGAATAAAAGTGAGATTCGAGACATGCTCTTGGACTTGAGCGAAATGCCCGGGGTTGAAATTATCTCGGGTCTGGACCTGACTGTCGTTTCCAAGCTCTGGCCGGCCCGGATTTCTGACTATGGCGACGCCGTGATCGCCGCGCTCTGCAAAAAGAGCCGTGATTCCGCCGTGGCAACATTCGACCGAAAATTCAGCAAAGAACTGACCGCCATCGGGCTACGCATCACAGGGTAACATCTCAAAGGAATACGCCTGGACAACTGAGAAGACTGACGCCATTATTATTCAAATCGGACATACCCCTCGGCCACTGCCGAGCCCTTCGTCCAACTCGAGCAGGAGCACAGCGCCATGACCCGGCCCGTCTATCTCGACTACAACGGCACCACCCCCCACGCCCCGGAAGTAATCACCGCGATGCGCCCCTTTCTCGAGAGCGAATTCGGCAATCCATCCAGCGGCCATTGGTACGGCATCCGGCCGAAACAGGCACTCATCAAGGCCCGTAAACAGGTGGCCGGGCTGCTTGGCTGCGCTCCGTCGGAGGTTCTCTTCACCAGCGGCGGGACCGAGGCCAACAACCAGGCGATCAAGAGCATCGCCGGGGCTCGACACGGTGCGGGCAGGCACCTGATCACCTCGAGCATCGAGCACCCTGCCATCCTTGAGGTTTGCCGCTACATGGAAAGACACGGTTTTTCGGTCACCGTCGTTGGCGTTGATAACGACGGGCTGGTCGATCCAGCCGAGGTGGCGGCAGCGGTCCGGCCCGACACCATCATGATCTCCATCATGCATGCCAACAACGAGGTGGGGACCACCCAACCGATTCCCGAAATCGCCGCCCTGGCCCGTAAACACGGCATCCTGATGCATACCGATGGTGCCCAGTCGCTCGGCAAGATCCCTGCCCGAGTGGACGAACTGGGGGTCGATCTGCTGTCGGTGGCCGGGCACAAACTCTACGCCCCAAAAGGAGTCGGGGCGCTCTATATCCGCAGCGGCGTCGAGCCGCAGGTATTCTGCCACGGTGCCGGCCAGGAAAACGGGCGGCGGGCCGGCACGGAAAATATCCTGGAAATCGTCGGCCTCGGCGCCGCCTGCGAACTTGCCGACACCGACCTGGAACACCACTTTGCGCATCTGCGGGCGATGCGCGACCGGCTGGAGGCAGGCCTGGCCGCAGCCCTTGGCGATATCCGCTTCAACGGACACCGGACCCTTCGCTTACCCAATACCTGCAGCGTCTCCTTCAACGGCCTGGAGGCCAACCGCATCCTCGAGGAGATCGGGCTCGACGTTGCCGCTTCGGCCGGGGCGGCCTGCCACGCCGACCGGGTGGAGATCTCCCACGTGCTCACCGCCATGCAGGTTCCCGAGTCATGGGCCACGGGTACCCTGCGCTTGACCACCGGCCGCTATACCACCGCCGAGGAAATAGACCGTGCCCTGAAAGCCGTCGTCTCAGCCGTTCAACGGTTGCGCGGGTAGACAACAAGGGCGAGCTTGACGCACCGCCCCCCGGGCACCCGTCCGGCCGGTCAAGCCGCAAGGCGCCCAGGCCCCTTCATTTCATTTCTTTCTTGTCTCTTTCAGGTTAGGATAGAGTCGAGCGAAGTTGCAGGTGATGATGATCATCGCGGCGCACGCTGAATTGATATCGTGTTACCGCATACCGTTTTTTTTTGGACACAAAGAATATGAACCCCATCTGTATCGTAGACGATCAACCGCTTATCTGTTCCACCGTAGCGAACATTCTCGAGGACGAGGGCTATCAGGCCTTCGCCTTTGCCGATGCGGAAAGCTTCTGGCAACGGCTCGACATCATGGAGCCCGCCCTGGTCATGCTCGATATCTGGCTGCCTGGCACGGACGGCCTGCAATTGCTGCAACGCCTGCATGAACGCTTCCCCGAGCTGCCCGTCATCATGATGAGCGGCCATGCCGGCATCGAATCGGCCGTTGCCGCCATCAAGTTCGGCGCCGCCGATTTCATGGAAAAACCGCTGCATCTTGAGGTGTTGCTGGACAAAGTAAAGTCGGCATTGAACCAGCAGCCGACCCGGATCAACGCGAGTCTCCCGCCGGATGCACGACTTGCCGGCGAAGTCACCGGAGCGTTGCCCGTTCCCGGCGCCGTGGAATTGGTTGAGTCACCGGAACCACAGCGAACCCTGAAAGAAAACGTCGTTCTCAACGGGGTCGGACTGCTCAGCGGCCGGAAAACGGGCATCATCCTGAGCCCGCTCGGGGTTGATGAAGGGATTGTTTTTCAAACACTTGACGGCCAGACCATCCGTGGACATATCACCTCACTGCGAAGCTTCTCGCAACCTGCCGAAAAAAAGACCTTCTCCGCCAACTCAACGACGCTGGACAACGGCAGACACCAAATTCGTACCATCGAACATTTGATGGCGGTTTTCTCCATGTTCGGCATCACCAACGTCCTGGTCAAGGTAGGCGACGAGGTACCGAACATCGACGGCTCCGCCAAGGACTTCTGCGAGCTCATCACCCAGTCGGGAATCATGGACCAGCCGGCGACCACCCGAGTAGCCGCGATACGCCGGAAGATTGGTTTTGGAACAGAGGGCAGACACGAAAAACATATCTATGCGGAACCTTTCGACGGTTTTGAAATAGCGATGCGAGTCGATTACCCGCCGCCCATCGGCGAACAATCGCTCACCTTCAACCCGGCGCGGGGATCGTTCGCCGAGGAGATCGCCCCGGCCCGATCATTCAACACCTTCGAGAATATCGACCTGGCCCAGAAACTGGGCACGGTCGGCAGCGGCTATCTCAATTCCCATATCATCATGCACGACGGCAAAGTCATCAATACCGCACTCCGCTATGACGACGAGTTCGTGCGCCACAAGATCCTGGACATGATCGGTGACCTCTCTCTCCTCGGCTACCCCATCAAAGGACGTATCACCGCCAACCTGACCTCGCACGGCTACAACCACGCTCTGGTGGAACGCCTCTATCAGGCTCTCCAGAGCACTTCCGCGCAGGACTGAAAAGAGGGCCACCGCGCCGGCACGCCCAGCAACAGCTCACCCCCGAGGCTGACGTGCATCCAGCCGATCCTTCGAGGGGCGTCATTTTCTCAGCACGGTATTCAAAAAGACAGCAATCCCGAGCAGCAGATAGCCGAGCACCGGCGGCAGCGACCAATGCTGCAGCACGGTTTTTACTGCCAGGCTGAGAATCAACAACAGCCCAAAACCGAACACCAGTAACGGCACCCCGGAACTCTGTTCGAATGTCAGGTACTCTCCAACCATGGCCGGGCCCGATATCTGCAGTAAAGGATCGGCGCTCCCGGGAAAGTCGGCATCACGCCGTATTGACGGCAATCACGTCGCCGTTGCGCACCGACCGAAGTGCCGACGGATCCCCATCCATCATGCCAACGATATTGGCGACACTGATCAACCGGCACTCGTCACCCTTTGAAACCGGAGTCGGCCCGAACAGCAGAGCCAGCGCGTCGCCGTCGAGCCAGAAACAGACGGCCCCTTTGTCGACGACCGTTGCGGCATCGGGTTCGGGTTCGGCGGTAAACGGCACGGAGAAGTAGACCTCTTCTCCCCAGACGTTGGCCCTCCCTGAAACCGGCAACGCGTCAAGCAGACGGCGCGCCGTCGGCGTATCACGCAGCGTTGCGGTAATCGTCCCGGCGGGCCAGGAAATGATGATCTGTGGCATACTCACCTCCCGATGGATTGTGATCGGCCTGGCCGGCAAACCTGCCGACGTTTCTTTTCTCTGAGAAATATCACAGACCGCCGGGTAATTCAAATCCCGTTGCCTCAGAGTTTCTTGCCGATGAAGAGCCAAGCCGTCAGCCGGTCCAGGTCGGGACACCGTCTCCGCACCTGGAGAAACTGTGCACCTCACCATCATTTTTTATTGAACCTTTTTCGCCCAAGCGGCAACATATGGAAAAAGGTTTGCGAGAAACCCGGATTCATCAACAGAGGAGAGGCTCATGAAAACGAAGAAATGTTTTATCATGACTCTGGCGGTTCTGACACTGTTCGGTTTGTCAGGACCGGTTCAGGCAGACCCATGCATCCGTTCCTGCACTTCACATCTTTACGTTTACCTGACCTATCAGCCCGAAGGACAGGCCGGCACCGAGAAAAAAACCGGCATGTTGAAAACGACCAAGCACCTCACCCGGGACGGCCGGGCCGGTAACAATTGTCTTCCCCATAACATCATCAAGGCAAAACAGCTCGGCTGCTCCGAGGCCGTTCGCGATCTGGTTCGCCTGCATCGCTCCGGCAACCGGCAACTGCAAACGGTCTGCGAGGCGGTACAGTACAGCGAGACGCTGATCCCGCGCTCCAACGTTCAGGATGAAATCTTCCCGAAGGCCGATTGGTACAGTATCGACCGCATGGAGGCCAAGGCGCGGCGCGATGCGGTCCGTCTCAGGGCCGAGGTCGATACCATCGATCATCGCCGCTTCCGCTGCTCCGACGGCCGTGCCGTGGTCCTGCAGGCAGGCGGGCGGTCGTCTCAAAGCGGGGCCGACGCCGCGCCGCCACCTCCGCCGCGCCTCGGTACCCCGGCCCCACCCCCTCCACCGTCCGAAAGCGCGCGGCCGGCACCACCGCCGCCCCCATCGCTGGCCGACAGCCGACAACCCGATCTCTATATCTCCGAGTTCACGCTCAACCCTGCTTCTCCGAAACAAGGCCAACCGGTCCAGGTCCGGATCGGGGTTTACAACCGCGGGAATGCGCCGTCCGGTCCCTTCACCGTAACATGGTGGCCGGGTGAGAATTACCGTGACCCGGCCTGCAATTGGTCTCTCGACAAGCTCGCCGCCCGCGGCGGCCGCATCCTGACGTGCCGCTATGACGGTTATCCGAGCTGGTATGCGCAGCTCAACACCAAAGTCGTCGCCGACACGGACAACACGGTCCGCGAAAGCGTCGAGGGCAACAACACCAGAGTTCTGGCTATCTCTGTCAGCAAGCCCTGATCAGCGGGATCAACTTCGATCGCTGCCGCCTCAGCAACGGTGCGGCCACGATCGAAGTCTATTGTTTCATCGGCGAATTGTCTCTTCCGCCTCTCCCTCAATGTGCCAGTCCCCACCCGGCCGCCAACCGCATGGACCTGCTGCTGAGAGTAAAGGGGCAGGGAAAATCGCTAAACCCATAAAGCCGGTGCTCAGATTTGCACCAGGGTTGACCCTTTCTTTTTTTGCGGGCGCCATTCAACGCACCAGAAATGATGGAAAAAAGGTGTCGTAAACGCCAAGTGGTGGCGATGTAAAGCTGACACCTTATAGTGTGTCAACAAACAATCATCTATTTCCAGGGGGACAGACTCATACAATTGTTCTCAGAAGATAATGGAGGAATGTATGAAGCTACCGATAATTGTAGGAATCAATCACGTAGCCCTGGACGTCGGGGACATAAAACAGGCTCTCGATTTCTACTCCAGTATTTTCGAATTTGAACTGCGGGGCAAAACCGGCAGTTCGGTATTCATCGATATGGGTGATCAATTTCTCGCCCTATCCGAAACCAATGAAACATCTGAGGATAAACACCGCCACTTCGGCCTGGTAGTCGACGACAAGGATAAGGTCCGAAAAGCCTTGGAGGAAAATAATGTAGCAATACTTCCCGGCCCTTTCCTTGATTTCAGGGATCCCTGGGGCAACCGGATTCAGGTGGTTGACTACCGGGACATTCAATTCACCAAAACAAAAAAGGTTCTCAAGGCAATGGGGCTCAAGGATCTAAAAAAATCGGAGCAAGCATTGCAGGAGTTAAGTGATAAGGGACTAATGTAACAATTTTTTATATGAAAATCAGTTCCTCCGGGCTGGTCGGTTCTGCCGGAGGCTGCTGCGCTGCGGCCCGACCGGACGGAGAATGAGCCGATCAGGCCGTAGCGCAGCAGCCGGACGGAGGGCTAACCAGCCCTGACGGTTGCGATGGAGAAATAGATGGCTGAATCAGGACACAAGCAGAAAACAGAGTTTCCGGAGAGATATAAGCTCCGCCAGGAAGGGTCGGATTTCCCGGTCGACGCCGGCAAAGCGTTGCCAAACCTGGGAGGCCGGCTTATCGAAAATGTCAACAGAAAACACAGGATAACCACATGATAGCTTTACTCATAGTAGATGTACAGAAGGATTTCCTGCCGAGCGGAGCCCTGGCGGTCCCGGAAGGCGATGCTGTGATACCGGTCATCAACAGGCTGCAGGATTGTTTTGAGCTGGTGGTGGCGACGCAGGACTGGCATCCCGCACATCACGGCAGTTTCGCTTCCCGCCACGAGGGCAAAAAAATTTACGATGTCATTGACCTGAAGGGACTGGATCAGATTCTCTGGCCCGATCATTGCGTCCAGGCAACACCGGGGGCCGAATTCGCCGACGACCTCAGACAGGAGCGAATCGAAGCCATCTTCCGTAAGGGAATGGAGGAGGACATAGATACCTACAGCGGTTTTTACGACAACGGCCACAGAAAGTCCACCGGCCTGAGCGACTATCTCAAGGGCAGAAACGTCGATGAGATCTATATTGCCGGGCTGGCCGGCGATGTCTGCGCCTATTACACGGTGCTCGACGGACTCAAGGAAGGCTTTACCACCCATCTTGTCATAGACGCCACCCGGCCGGTCAATGTGCAGAAAGATGACTTTGACAAGGCCCTGGCCCATATGCAAAAAGAAGGGGCGCTGATCGCCCGATCTGCGCAGATTTGCTCAGATTGATTGAATACCGACCAGCGCCAGGTCTGCTCCGTCGGCTTAGCAAAAGCCTGACCCTCGTACTCCTCCAACCGCCTCGTTCACGCTTACCCCGTCGACCGCCGCCAGTAAGTTTGAGCCTTCGTATCACCCACGATCGCTGTGCCGGCGGCACGGGTGCCCCCCCTTTCGCATGTTCACGGCAACAGGGCGCGTCAGCACCAGATTACAAACCGGTTGCTTCCTTTCCTCCGGTCGGCTAGGCTGATTGCCGGCAGCACAGCTGTTTCGCCCAAGCGAAGAACAGTTCGACACCCCCCGGTAACGGAGGTAACGGATCACGCAGACAACTGCTTACCCTGTGAAGGAGCGCTTCATGGAAAAAACGGTACGAAAAATGGATGAAACCTCTCGTTTGATCTTGCACCGGACGGGAAAGAGCGACATTCGCAACGGCATCAGCGTCATCGTCAAGGGCGAAGGGGCCTGGGTCTACGATCAGGACGGCAACCGCTATCTGGACCTCGATGCCGGCATGACCAGGCCGGTCCACGTGGGCCACGGCTGCCGGGAACTGGCCGATGCCGCCCATGCCCAGATGTGCCAAATGGCCTACTATACTCCGATGGGCTTTGCCAACGTACCGGCCATGGAACTGGCCGAGACGCTTGAAGACATCTGCCCGGCCGGCCTCAACCGGTTCATCTTCGAGTCAGGCGGGTCCGAAGCGGTGGAAACGGCCATGAAACTGGCCCGGCACTACCACTATTTTCGGGGGGACAAAGGCCGCTTCAAAATCGTTTCCCGCCGCGGCGCCTACCATGGGGTCAACGGCATCGGCCTGCGGGCGCTCGGCACGGTGATGCCGATGCGCCAGGTTATGGAACCGCTGGCGCCGGGCGCCGTCTTTATCGAATCACCGTATTGTTACCGCTGCCCGTATCGGATGTCGCCGGAACACTGCGACATGGCATGCGCCCGCGATTTGCAGCGAATCCTCGAATTCGAAGGCCCTGACCAGATCTCCGCTTTTATCGGCGAACCGCTGCAGCAGGCGTTCGGTGCTTACAAGCCGCCGGCCGATTATTGGCCGATCATCGCCGAGACCTGCAAAGAGCATGGCATCCTGCTCATCATCGACGAGGTGATCTGCGGATTCGGCCGGACCGGCACGATGTTCGCCACCGAACAGTTCGAGCTGCAGCCGGATCTGATGACCATGGCCAAAGGCTTGACCAGCGGGTATCTGCCGCTGGGTGCTGTCGGTTGCACCGATGCGGTGATGGAACCGATCGAGGTCCTCAATCACCTGCATACCTACGGCAACCATCCGGTTCCCTGTGCCGTCGGCCTGAAAAATATCGAAATCCTGCAGCGCGACCGCCTCGTCGATAACAGCGCCGCCATGGGGGACTATTTCCTCCAGGGCCTGCAGCAGCTGGCCGGACGCCCCTCCGTCGGCGAGGTTCGCGGCACCGGCCTGTGGCTGGCCATCGATTTCACCAGCGACAAGAAAACACGAGCCCCCTACCCGACCGCCAATCTGATGAACCTGCTGGTTCGAGCCAAAGACAAAGGGGTGATCACCAAGACCATGGGCCTGGCGCTCGAATTTGCGCCGCCGCTGACCATCACCAGAGACGAGATCGATTTTGCCCTGAAGGTGATCGAGGAGTGCATCGCCGAAGAGGAAGCCGTGCTCGGTCTGCGGTAAATCTTCGTCATCCAATCCCCTGCTTTGAGCAAGTGTCTCTGTCGGTAAACATAGCCATCGTTTCCCGCTGATTCGGCTGGTACTCCGACCATAGTGGCCGGAATTATAGCAACGCGGCGTTTCAGACTGAACTGAAACGCCGCGTTCAGGACTCGCTTAAAATTCCGTAATCATTTTGAATACGAGTCAATGTTCATCACTTGTCAGCCATCTGCCGGCGCGGCTGTGCGATCCTTGTGCCATACTGTCAAAGCCCTTGTGAAAGAGAGCCGCCATCAGGCCAGATCGAAGCGGTCAAGGTTCATCACCTTGTCCCACGCCGCAACAAAGTCCTGCAGGAATTTCTCCTGGGAATCCTCGGAGCCATAGACTTCCGCTACAGCCCGCAACTGGGAGTTGGAACCGAACACGAGATCGATGCGGGTGCCGGTCCACTTCAACTCGCCCGTCGCTCGATCGCGCCCTTCGAAGATGTCCTGGTCTTCCGCGGTGGGCGTCCACACGGTGCCCATATCCAGCAGATTAACGAAAAAGTCGTTGGCCAGAGACTCGGGCCGTTTGGTGAAGACGCCGTGGGGCGACTGACCGTAGTTGGCATTCAAGACGCGCAAACCGCCGACGAGCACGGTCATTTCCGGCGCGGTCAGGGTCAGCAGCTGGGCCTTGTCAACCAGGAGTTCCTCCGCCGGCACGGCAAATCTGGCCCGCTGGAAGTTACGGAACCCGTCTGCAGCCGGTTCGAGCACGGTAAATGCCTCCACGTCGGTTTGTTCTTGCGAGGCATCGGTGCGACCCGGTGCGAACGGTACGGTTATGTTATAACCGGCGTTCTTTGCCGCCTGTTCGACGGCCGCACAACCGGCCAGGACAATCAGGTCGGCAAGCGACACTTTCTTGCCGCCGGACTGCGCACTGTTGAACTCCTGCTGGATTTTTTCAAGCGTCTGCACCACTGTCCGCAGATGACCCGGCTGGTTGACCTGCCAATCTTTCTGCGGCGCCAGACGGATCCGGGCGCCGTTTGCCCCCCCGCGGTTGTCGGACCCGCGGAACGTTGACGCCGAGGCCCAGGCGGTCGCGACCAGTTGGGAGACAGGCAATCCCGAAGCGAGAATCCCGGACTTGAGCTCTGTGCTATCCTGTTCATCGATCAGTTCGTGATCGACTTCCGGAACCGGGTCCTGCCAGAGCAACTCCTCTGCCGGAACCTCCGGGCCGAGATAACGGGAACGGGGGCCCATGTCGCGGTGGGTCAGCTTGAACCAGGCGCGGGCAAAGGCATCGGCAAATTCCTCCGGGTTCTCCAGGTAGCGCCGGGCGATCGGTTCGTAGATCGGGTCGAAGCGCAGTGAGAGATCCGCCGTGGTCATCATGGGCCGGTTTCTTTTCGACGGATCGTGGGCGTCGACAACCATGTCTTCATCGTCCACATCCTTGGCCAGCCACTGATTGGCGCCGGCCGGGCTCTTGACCAGTTGCCACTCGTACTTGAAGAGCACCTTCAGGTACCCCATATCCCAGGTGGTCGGGTTCGGTTTCCAGGCACCCTCGATACCGCTGCCGATGGTGTCACCGCCCTTGCCGCTGCCAAAACTGCTCTTCCATCCGAGTCCCTGCTCTTCGATGGGGGCGGCTTCCGGCTCAGCCCCAACATTGGTCGCAGGCCCGGCGCCGTGGCACTTGCCGAAGGTATGCCCGCCGGCGACCAGGGCAACGGTCTCTTCATCGTTCATGGCCATCCGCGCAAATGTCTCACGGACGTCATGCCCGGAGGCAACCGGATCCGGATTGCCGTCCGGACCTTCCGGGTTCACGTAGATCAGGCCCATCTGTACGGCCGCCAGCGGGTTTTCCAGATCCCGCTCGCCGCTGTATCGGCTCTTGGGTTTATCGCTGGTAGCCAGCCATTCTTCCTCAGCACCCCAGTAGATATCTTCTTCCGGTTCCCAGACATCCACCCGGCCGCCGCCGAACCCGAAGGTCTTGAAACCCATCGACTCGAGGGCGCAGTTGCCGGCGAGGATCATCAGGTCGGCCCAGGAAATCTTCTTGCCGTATTTCTGCTTGATCGGCCAGAGCAGGCGGCGCGCCTTGTCCAGGTTGACGTTGTCGGGCCAGCTGTTGAGCGGCGCCAACCGCTGCGATCCCGAACCCGCGCCGCCGCGGCCGTCGCCCATGCGGTAGGTGCCGGCGCTGTGCCACGCCATGCGGATGAAAAGGCCGCCATAGTGTCCCCAGTCGGCCGGCCACCAGTCCTGGGAGTCGGTCATCAGCGCGACAAGATCCTTCTTGACGGCGGCAAGGTCCAGTTTCTTGAATTCCTCGGCATAGCAGAAATCGTCGCCCATCGGATTTGATTTTCCGGAATGTTGATGGAGGATTTTCAGGTTCAATTGATCTGGCCACCAGTCGCGGTTCGAGGGACCGCCCCCGGCCACCCGTTGTCCAGCCCTGCCCGTTACCGGACACGTACTCGTATCACTCATTGTGTTCCCTCCTGTTTCTGTATGTTCTTTTCCCCTGTCATTTCTTTCATACAGTGCACTAGTGCCCGGCCTATCGCCGTTTCGCGCCACCTTCCAGGCACAGACTACACACGTCCATTTCTTTCTTTTGCAATGCATTCCCGGCACACGCCACGCACTTCGATATGGGTTCCTTCAACCTCTCCAAGAGAGCCTAACGACTCAGGGAGCGTGAGGTTGTCCAGATCACGACTGACGAAGTCGCGGGTGAATCCGCAGTGCCTGCAGACAAAATGATGGTGTTTATCGAGATTCGCATCAAACCGGGTCGCTTCCCGGCTCGAACCAAGCGTTTTCACCAAGCCAAGGTCATTGAGCAGCCACAGCGTCCGGTAGACCGTATCGAGCGAGAGCGTCGGCAGGCGATCTTTGATGCGCTGGAAGATTCTGTCAACATCCGGATGATCATCCGTCTGAGCAATTTCCCGAAAAATCTCCATCCGCTGATGGGTCATTTTTATACCGGTATCACGACAAACCTTCTCAAAGTGACCCATTCGCTGCTCGAGTTCTTTTCTGCCAGTCTTCATAATTCATTCTTGTTTAGTAATGATTATTATTTTGAATTTAGTTCAGAATAGAAGCGGTGTCAAGAACTGTTTTGTTGTTGAACCGCCCCGACAAACAATCCGGTCGCACCTGCCGTCTCCCTTCTTGCGGTGAACTGACGCGCAATCACTATTTTTAGATTTGCGTTATTTTTTCGTGAGATCAATTTAACATCCCCGGTCAATACGATATAATTTCAGGTGGAGTATATGACGTTAGCTCCCGTGGCGGGAGAAGATACTCATCCACCGGGGATAGCGCCAGAATCACGCTCTGGCCCGCTTGCGACCATCTGCAGGAAGCCATGGCCACCGCGCAAATGAATGGTGGGATGCGCATGACAATTCAGGACGAATCTTCCGCTGCACAGATCGACGTCGATTCACGCGACGCCTATGTCAATCGGGAACTCAGCTGGCTCGCTTTCGCCCGAAGGGTTCTCGAGATCGCCCAGGATGAAACCAAGCCGTTGCTGGAACGTCTCTCGTTTGCCGGCATCATGGGGATGATATTCGATGAATTCGTGATGAAGCGCATGGGCGGCCTGGCCCAGAAACTGAAAACGAAACCGGAACATATCGGTTATGACGGCCTGACCCCGCGGCAGGAACTGGCCAGTTGCCGGGACGAGGTGCGCCTGCAGATGGAGTTGATCGACGATTTGATCGAGAACAGCCTGCGGCCGGAGCTTGCCCGTCACGGCATTTTCCTTGAATCCTACGACACCATCAGCCCCGGCGATCAGTCGTTTCTCCAGTCTTATTTCACCGCGTCCGTCCTGCCGATCCTGACTCCCCTGGCAGTTGATGCCGCCCACCCGTTCCCCTTTATCAGCAACCTCAGCCTCAACATAGCGGCACGAGTGACCGGGGTCGACGGGAAACGGCTTTTCATCAGAATCAAGGTGCCCGCCAACCGCAAGCGCTGGGTGCCCTTGAATGACGGCAACAGTTTCGTGGCCCTGGAAGAGGTGATTGCCAACAACCTGTACATGCTGTTTCCGCTCGCGCAGTCAATTGAGACATATTTCTTCCGGGTAACCCGCGCCGCCAAAGACAATCCATGGGATCGGACGCGCCTTGACGAGATCCGGGCCGAAGATCTCGAACCAGGCAGTATCATCGGCATGGTTACCGCCGAACTCAACTACCGCAAGTTCGCCGGCGTCATCAGGTTGGAGGTGAACCGGGACATGCCGCACGAATTACGGCATTGGCTTGTCGAGCAGCTCGGGGTCGGTCCCGAGGTCATCGTCGAGGTAGGCAGCATCATCGGTTACGGCGATTTGCTCGGTTTCAAGATCGACGGCTACGAACATCTGCGCGACCCGCCGCATATCCAAATCCATCACCCTCGTCTGAAACAACTGGCCCCCGACGACCGTGAAGGGTTTTTCGGTGTGATTCGAAACAAAGACCTGCTTATCCACCTGCCGTATCACCACTTCGACACCTCGGTGCTGCGTTTTCTCCAGCACGCTGCCCGGGATCCCAGTGTACTGGCGATAAAACTGACCATCTACCGCACATCAAGCCAGTCGCCAATCATCAGCGCACTGATGGAGGCCGCCCAGCGCGGCAAACAGGTCGCCGTGCTGGTGGAGATTACCGCCCGCTTCGACGAAGCGCCGAATATCGCCTGGGGCAGGCAGCTGGAACGGGCGGGCGCCCATGTCGTGTATGGCGTCGAACGCCTCAAAACCCATGTCAAGCTGGCCATGGTCGTCCGCGAGGAACCGGGCGGCATCAGGCGCTACGTCCATGTCGGCACCGGCAACTATCACACCGGAACGGCCCGGATCTACGGTGATCTCGGCATCATGAGCTGCAACCCGGAACTCGGCGAAGACGTAAGCCGGCTGTTTAACGAGCTCACCGGTGCCATCCCGGCCCAGGACTACCGCCTGCTTCTGGTCGCCCCCCACAATATGCGCCAGCGCTTCACCCAACTGATCAGGAACGAATCCACCAACCTGATGGCCGGCAAACCGGCTTCCATTCGAGCCAAATGCAACCAGCTCCAGGACCGCCTGATTATCCGCGAGCTTTATCTGGCCAGCCAGGCAGGCGTGCCGATCTCTCTCAACGTCAGGGGGTTGTGCAGCTTGCGGCCGGGTGTTCCCGGGCTGTCTGAAACCATACGGATCTACAGTATCCTCGGGAGATTTTTGGAACACAGTCGCATCTATCGCTTTGAAAATGGCGGCGACCCGCTCTACTTCATCGGTTCCGCCGACTGGATGAAGCGTAACCTGGACCGCAGAATGGAATCGATCGTGCCCGTTCTCGATCCGGACATCAAGACGGAACTGGAGGAAATCCTCTCGGTCTACGAACGGGACAACACCAGTTCCTGGGATATGCAGCCGGACGGCACCTATCGGCGCAACCGGCCCAAACAGGAAGAGGCCCCGCTGAGCGCTCAAAGCCATTTTGCCGGCTCCATGTACCGGCCTGCCGGTGACGAAGCGGATTTTCTCTCTCCACCGGGCACCTGATGTATACGATATTGGGAGAATCAGCTCAATGACAGCGAGACGCAGAGATAGAGACGAACCTGGCTTTGAGTGGGTTGACAACCAGCTGGATACAGAGATCCACTCATTTCGTGAACTTCGGGAGCGCCCTTTGCGTATCCGGGCTTATTCGATTTTTCGATCCGGTATTCGCCCGCAAGTAATCCTGCTGATCCTTATTATCATGGTCGCACCGCTGGTCCTGGCCCTGATATTGTGGCTGCGCGTAGCACTGTTTGCTCCTGAAACGAAACCTCCGACGCAGCCATCGCTCGTACCAAAGACTCTATCCCCGGCCACCACTCGTCCTGTCATCGACCTCTCAAAACCGAACTCCGGCAATAAGGACGAATCATAAGTTGTTAATCTCTCAGGCGCACGATTGGCTGCTCAATTGAGTGACCAGGGAGCGTTGGCTTGTGCTCGCCTTTTTCCCCTTATCCTGATAGCGTGTCACTCGGCAGTTCGCACGAATCTCTCAGTTTTCCGGCCGTGGCGATTTCGATGTAAGAGGCGCCGTGATTGGCGCCGAAACTGCCGGCGAGCACGATGATCAGATCCTCATCGGAAAAACTGCGGTCGTTGATCAACCGACAGATCGATCGGGACAACGCCTCATCGGAATCCGCTCCATTCTCGATATAATTGGCATAGACGCCATAAGACAGGGCGAGCTGTCGCGCCACCTGCCGATCGTAGATTTGGGCGAATATCGGATTTACTCCGCGATACGCGGACAGGGCCAGAATCGATTTACCGCTGACCGAATCGGCAACAATCGCCTTGGTGTCCAGGCGCAGGGCGGCTTTAACCGCTGCCTTGGCGAGATAGGCGGTAACCCGATGCTCAGGGGTGTAGGGAACATCGAAAAAAGAGCGGTCCGTGCCTTCAACCTCCTTGATAATCTTGACCATGGTCCTGACCGCGATTTCCGGATATCTGCCGTTGGCGGTCTCTCCGGACAGCATCAGAGCATCGGCGCGGTCGATACAGGCATTGGCCACATCCGACACCTCGGCCCGGGTCGGCCGGGGCGATTCGATCATCGAATGCAGCATTTGCGTGGCCACAATCACCGGCCGCCGCCGCTCGATGCAGGTTCGGACGATCTTTTTCTGAATGAGCGGAATCTGCTCGGTCGGAATTTCCACCGCCAGATCGCCCCGGGCGATCATCACGCCATGGGCATGATCGAGTATCTCTTCGAGATTCAGGACCCCTTGAAAATTTTCGATCTTGGCGATGATCTTGGCACCGGATCCCCGCTCGTCAAGAATCTCCTGGACGGCACGCACATCCTCTTTGTTGCGGACAAAAGAATGGGCGATGAAGTCGAGGTCGTGGTCGGCGGCAAAACGAATGAACCCCTTGTCCTTTTCGCTCAACGCCGGCAGCTTGACATGCACGGCCGGGATGTTGATGCTCTTTCTGGCCTTGATTACCCCATCGTTCTCAACACTGCAGATCAGGTGCTCGTCATCCTTGTCCATAACCGCAAGCGCGATATAACCGTCGTCGATCATAATCGAACTGCCCACCGGCACATCCCTGACAAAATTCTCATAGGAGACGTAGAGCACCGAACCCGTTGACCGTTGGCCGGGTGCTCCCTTGACCCGAAGCATATCGCCGCTTCTCACCTGCAGCGGGTGCTCCATGTCACAGGTTCTGATCTCCGGTCCCTTGGTATCGAGCAGCAGCGCAATTTTATCAGACACCGCGCGCACCGCCCGAACCACGTCAAGGGCATCATCATGCGACATGTGCGCCGTGTTCAAACGGACGACGTTCATGCCGGCCCTGTACAGATCCTCGATAAAAGATGGGGAACACTGCAGGTTTGATATGGTGGCGACAATCTTTGTTCTTCTCAGCACGACTTGTTACTCCTTGGCGCGGCGGTATTCATCTGCCGGTTTTTTGTGTAATGTATCCGAGAATCGGAAACAACAGAAGCTTATCGTCTCCACCGTGGCGACAGCCCATGGCCGAGGAGACGGGGCAACCATCGACAGCATGCCAGCGCCTGAATTTCCGGCCGGGCCGGCGAGGTACCGATGCAATAGAAGCTGACAATGGCGCCAGGATTATTATGATTTGCCCCTCCTCTTACGATCAGGATACTTACTCGAGTGACAAGACGCCATGGAAAATTCATCCAGCTCTTCACCACGGACCGGAGCAGCTGCGGGAGGCCCCGCTGTCAGGAACATCGATCCAGCTCGTCACCGAGACGCAACTCCATGACCTGCTGGAACGTATTGACCAGCTGGTAATAATTGATGATTATTGCCAGCAGGCTGGTAGCCGGAGCTGCAACAAACGGCTCCAGGTAGGGATGGCGATCGAGATAGAGATCTCGCAACATGTTGTCTTCTGCGACAACACAGCTTCTCGCGACTCCGAGAGCGGTAAGTGCCGTTGCCTGGTGGAAATCAGCCGGTGCGTTGCTCCGGTCGTCGAAGAACAGCGATACCCGGGGATCCCGCTCGATATTGTAATATTTGCGGGTTGCCTGACCGGTTGCAACCACGATCGTTCGCAGGTCCTCGGTGTGAGCAAAAGCCATCAGGCTGGCATAGGGTTGGCCATCTTGTTGCGTTCCGAGTACCGTCAATCGCTGGGACGCCAGCAGGGCGCCGATCCGGTCCCGCAGTTGCTGCTCATTATCCTGCATATGTTGCTCAGTGCTCCTGATTCTTCAGCTGCCAGGTGCTTGCGAATCTGCTTCCAAGGCGGTTGAGCCCTGTTTTCGCGGCCAGGCGTTGACGACGTCGCGTACGAGAATGGCCAGGGGGATCGCGAAAAATACCCCCCAAAACCCCCAGATGCCGCCGAAGAACAGAACGGCGACGATAATGGCGATGGGATGCAGGTTGATCATTTCCGAAAAGAGCAACGGCACCAGAACATTGCCGTCGAGAATCTGAATAATGCAATAGGCCACGATTAACCAGACCAACTCACCGCTCCAGCCGAATTGAAAATAGGCCACCAGCGCCACCGGAAACGTCATGACGGCGGCGCCGATATAGGGAACCAGCACCGAGACGCCGACCAGAAACCCGAGCAGTACCGAGAAATTGAGCCCCATCAGCAAAAACGTGAGATAGGAGACCGACCATACCACCAGGATCTCCCAGAACTTGCCCCGGATGAACCGGCCCAGCTGCGCGTCCACACCTTGCCATACCCTGATCGCCAACCCTCGTTCCTCCGGAAGATGGCGGCGGGCCCAGCCGAGGATCAACTGCTTGTCCTTGAGAAAGAAAAACACCAACAGCGGCATCAGCACGATATAGACCACCAGCGTGATGATGCCGACCACCGAGGAAAGCATCTGACGCAGCATGCTGTCGGCAAAATTGATCGCCTCCCGTCTTATCTGGTCCAATATGGTTTCAATCTCCGCCTCGCTGAAAAACGTTGGATACCGCTCGGGCAGCGTCAGCATTAATCGCTGCCCCTCGTTGAGCATGGCGGGCACTTGCTGCAGCAGCTGGGTGGCCTGGCGGATCAGAATCGGCAGCAGACCGAAGAGCAGCGCCAGCAAAACGAGGAAAAAAAGAGTAAAAACGGCGGTGACCGCCACCATTCTCGGAACGCCGAGTTTTCGCAAGCGATGAATGACGCCATCAAGCACATAGGCGATGATCGCACTGGCGATAACCGGCACCAGGTGCTTGCCGGCAAAAAGGAACCCGATGAGGCCGAAAAGCAGCAGCCCGGTCAGGATGACAACCTGAGGGTCGGAGAAGTGTCTTCTGATCCAATCCTTGATCATGCCCGCCATCGTCTTCCGCCTATCGTTTTATCGCCATTGGGACCTGGAAGCCCGACATCGGCTTAATGGAGTCGAGACAACGCGTCATGGTAAAAGCCCCATTCGGTCAAGTCGGCCAAATCGGCCCGGGTACGCTGTAAAAATTTTTACCGGCGCCCCCTGCCATTCAGGATCAATAATATTCTAAAAGATACTGGCCGTTCAATAAAATCATTATGACGATAGCAGCGTCGCTCGGTTAACGCAAAAAAAAACGCCATCCTTGGGGCACGCTAAACACTATACAACCGGACGTATTCATCTGTTCGCCCTGATGAGGAGATACCGGCATCTTCGGGAGTACCCGCCCGCTGCCTGCGCCTCGCTTGAAGAAACCCCGGCCAAGCGTGCTTACACCTCGTTGCATTTTGCAATCACTATTGATCTCAATTTACCTATTGACAATCGGCCCGGGAAAATACTACATTTTGAGCGGTCTGACCAGTAGACCATCAGGCAAGCGACTATCACCTCGAGAGGGCCCGTTCATGGATCTCACCCCCATTTCCCGCAAGCGGTTGTCGGAATCAGCCATCAACCAGATCAAGGATTTCATCATCCAGAACGGTCTTGGCCCCGGTGCCAAGCTGCCGTCCGAGCGCGATTTGTGCAGCCGGCTGCAGATCAGCCGCGCATCCTTGCGCGAGGCGATTCGCATCCTGGAAATCATGGGCCTGGTCGAGGTGCTGCCCGGCAAGGGGATCTATGTCAAGGACCTGACCGGCGACCTGTTCGTACCGTTGCCGACCTGGGTCTCCGATTACCGCGATACCATCCATAAACATTTCGAGGCCCGTCTTATCCTGGAGCCTGAGATCGCCGCTCTGGCGGCCCGGCGTGCCGGCCCGGCGGACATCGACAGGATCAGGGCCAATATCGAGCTGCAAGGCAGCCTGCCGGAAAGCGAAATGGCCGCCATCATCCAGGCCGATATCGACTTTCACTGCCTGCTCGCTGAAGCCGCGCAGAACGAAACCCTGCTCATGCTGCTCAATTCCATCGCCCGCATGTCGTTTCACGGCTGGAAGGCGGCGCTGCGCACGGAAAGCCGCAACAAGACCGCCGTACAGGAGCACCTCGATCTGTTGCAGCGATTGATTGAACACGATGAAGACGGGGCCCGGACCATGATGCGCGAGCATATGCGGGGCTCGATCAAGATGCTCGAACAACAGGGCCTTGCCCCGAAATCCTGAACAATCGGAGGATCGAACACGCCGACAAGCACTGCCGGAAGCAGTTGCCGGCTCACATTTTTCCCACGGTGGAGGCCGCTTGATGCGGAACAGGTCCTGTGCAAAGGACGAGCAAATCAACGCGAACGGAGGAATGTATGAAACGATCGACAAGCGTGGTAGTGATTGGGGCACTGTTGTGTCTCGCGGTGATGGGTGCGGGCCCGGCAACGGCCAAACCGAAAGTGATCAAGTGGCGGGTACAGGACACGTTTGCCGCCGGCATTGCCCTGTCCTGGAGCGGCGAGATCCTGGCCCGGACGATCAACGATATTGTCCGGACCGAGAATTATCGCCTGGAAATCGAATACCATTACGGCTCGGAACTGTTTCCGATGGCTGAGACGTTCGAGGCGGCCCGAACCGGCGCGCTCGACGCCGCCATCGGCTGGCCGGGCTTTCTCAAAGGCCTCAACAGCGCCCTGGTGCTGTTCGGCTCGTTCCCGAACTCCTACACTCCGGAAGACTTTGCCATCTGGTACTATTATGGCGGCGGCCGGCAATTGGCCGACGAGATCTACGGCAAATACAACATGAAAGCCTTCGCCGCCGGCGGCGGTGGCATCGAGGGCGGCCTGTGGTCAAACGTCAAGGTCACCAAACCCGAGGATTTCAAAGGATTGAAAATCCGCTGTCCGGGCTTTAGCGAAGACATCCTGACCATGCTCGGCGCGACCACGATGGCCATCAGCCCCGATGAGATCTACCTGGCCATGGATCGCGGTGTGGTCGATGCCGCCGAGTTCTCCTTCCCCGCCGGCGACGTGTCCATCTCGCTGCACGAGGTGGCCGACTACCTGATCGTGCCCGCCTGGTGGCAGACGGCGATGATCACGCTGCTGGCCGTCAACATGGACAGCTACAACAAGCTGCCCGATGAGTTGAAGCCGCTGCTCGAATACGCCACCAAGGTCTCCTACATCATGTCCTTTGCCAAGTGGGAGTACTCGAACATCGACGCCATCGAAACGTTCACCAAGGCCGGGACAAAGATCACCAAACTCGAGGACGAGACCATCGAGGAACTGGAACGGCTGACGGCCAAATTGGCTGAGCAGGAAGCAGACAAGAATCCCGATTTTCTCAAGGTGGCCAAGTCCCAGTACAACTTCCTCAAAGCCTACAGCCAGTGGCGATCGCACGCAAAACCGTACGGCCAGGGCAAAGTGCACAAGTACTGGCCCGGTTTTGTCGACGAAAACCCGCAATTTCCGTGGATCACCGACAAACGGGATAACGCTTATTTCGGTATCTTCGAAACAACCGACAAATAAGATCAATGACCGGTCCGGCTGCCGCCTGCCTCTACCGCGGTCGGCGGTCCGGTCCCGGTTTTCCCTGAACGAGGCACGATCATGAAAATCACCACTGCCACGTTGGCGGAAAACTCCGCCAGTTGGCTCAAGCTCCTGGCCGAGTGGGGCCTGAGCATCCTGGTGCAGGTGGACGAGACAACGATACTCATGGATACCGGCCGCAGTTCGGTGGCGGCCCATAACGCCCGGTTGATGAACATCGATCTGAGCGGGCTGGGCGCCATCGTCTTCAGCCACGGCCATGAGGACCATACCGGCGGACTGCTCGACCTGCTGCGGCTGCGCAACCTGCCGGACAAGAAGGTGCGGATTATCGCCCACCCCGACGTGTGGTCGGCTAAATGCTGGCGATCCCCCGACAACAGCCGCCACGAACCGATCGGAATTCCCTACACGCGGGCCGAGGCAGAAAAACTGGGGGCACGCTTCGAGCTGTCAACCCGGCCGGTGTGGATCAACGAGGCCATCGTCACCAGCGGCGAAGTGCCGATGGTCACCGATTTCGAGGCCATCGACGACAGCGCCTGCGTGCAGGAGGACCATCAGCACGTTGCCCAGGACCAACTGGCCGACGACCTGTCCCTGTTCATCAAGACGCCCAATGGCTTGTTCGTGGTGTCCGGCTGCGCTCATCGCGGCATCGTCAACACCATTGAGCGGGGCCTGGAGCTGACCGGCTGCACCGAAGTCTATGCGGTAATCGGCGGCATCCACCTGTTCGGGGCCGACGAGCGACGCCTGGAGCAGACCATTGCCGCGCTGCGCCGCTACGAGGTGCAGCGACTGGGCGTCTCGCACTGCACCGGCCAGCTGCCGGCGGCGCGGCTGGCCCAGGAGTTCGGTGACCGGTTCTTTTTCAACTCGGCCGGAACGACCATGGAGTTCACCGTCTGATCGAGTGGTTGCGGGAACCATCTGTCTGAGAGGAGGTCATGAAGCTACTATTATCTATTGCACGGGTGATCGACACCTGTAACGAGTGGGTCGGCCGGGTGGCGCAATGGCTGATCGTCGCCCTGGTGCTGGTGTTCATCTTTGAATCGGTGATGCGCAAGGGGTTCTCCGCGCCGCAGATCTGGTTCACCGAAGTATCATATTTCCTGTTTGGCTACTATATCCTGTTCGGCTCAGCCTACACCTTCCTGCACGGCGGGCACGTGTCGATCGATCTGTTCTCCGAACGGCTGCCCGAAAAATGGCGGCACCTGCTGGCGATCGCCTGTCTGGTCGGCTTCACGTTGGTGTTTTCTTTTGCCATGGTCAAGGGCGGTCTGCCGATCGCCATCCGTTCGTGGCAAGCCGGAGAACTGGGACACAGCTTCTGGCGGCCGCCCATCGCCCACTTCCGCAGCGTCATTCCGGCCGCGTTCCTGCTGATTTTCCTGCAAGGGGTGTCCTTTCTCATCAAACACCTTGCGGCCCTGCGAGGTGAGCGATCATGACCGATACCCTGCTATTGCTTTTTGTCGCGCTGATTACCATCGGCGCCCTGTTTCTCGGTCATTCGGTGGCGCTGACCTTTGGCGGCCTGGGCATCATCCTCGGGTTCATCTTTGTCGGCCCGGCGGTCCTGCCGATCGCGGTCACCAAGACCTACTCGGTGATGGTCAGCTTCCCGCTGATCGCCATCCCCCTGTTCATCTTCATGGCATATATCCTCGAATGCTCCGGGGTGGCGCAGAGGATGTTCAACGGCATCCGCGACCTGGTAGCACCGATACCGGGCGGACTGGCCATTGCCGTGACCATTGTCTGCACGGTGTTTGCCGCGAGCACCGGCATCATCGGCGCATCCATCGTCAGCATGGGGGTACTGGCCGGGCCGTACCTGCTGGAGAACAAGTATGACAAGCGGTTGACGGTGGGGACGATCATGGCCGGGGGGACGCTCGGCATTCTCATACCACCGAGCATGCTGCTCATCGTCCTCGGCGCGGTGGCCGGCATTTCGGTGGGACAACTGTTCATCGGGGCAATCATCCCCGGTCTCTTGCTGTCACTATTGTACGTGATCTATATTTTTGTTATTTGTCTTCGTAATCCGGCACTCGGGCCGCCGGTAGCGCCTGAGGACATGGATGTCCTGCGCGTCCGGCTGGTTCGGGGCATGATCAGCGTGACGCCGCCGGTACTGCTGATGCTGACGGTGCTCGGCTCGATCTTCTTCGGTATCGCCACCCCGTCAGAAGCGGGGGCCATCGGAGCCTTTGCCGCGATTATCTTGATGATCTGTTACGGTCAATTCAATCTGAAGAACCTGCACTATGCGACGACGGCGACAATCAAGACCTCGTGCATGGTGATGTTCATCATCGTCGGCGTCAATATCTTCTCGGCGGTATTCATGGCCATGGGCTGCGGCAAGACGCTCGGCTCGATGTTCGAGGCCCTCGGCAACCAATGGCTGTTTTTCGCCATGGTCATGCTGCTCATCTACCTGCTCGGCATGATTATCGACTGGACCGCCATCCTGATGCTGCTGGTGCCGATCTTCTTCCCCATCGCCAAAGATGTTTACGGTGTCGATCCGTTCTGGTTCGGGATGATGGTGGCGATCAACCTGCAGGTGTCGTTCTTGTCACCGCCGTTCGGTTATGCGTTGTTTTTCATGAAGTCCTTGAAATTGCCCGGGGTAACCCTCGGCGACATCTATCGCGGCTCGCTGCCGTTCATCGCCCTGCAGGTAGTCGGGCTGATCATCGTGGCACTCTTCCCGCAGACGGTGACCTTCCTGACCGACCTGGCCTTTGCCCAATAAACCCCGACGGTTCAAAAAAACATCCCCCTCGCTCAACCATCCGGCGGAGCGGGGGGGGGGTGGCCATTTCCGGCGGCCCGTATCCCCGCCAGGCCGTTGAGATGCCCCTGGTTCCTCCCCAACTTTATTTGTTTTGCTCGCTCAACGGATATATTATATTCGTATGGACAGAACGAATCCTCTCCATATCGGAACCTGCAGCTGGAAATACGACTCCTGGCGGGGTATTGTCTATCCCGAAAGCGGCGCCATCAATTACCTTCACGAATACGGCAAACGATTCTCGACGGTCGAGGTGGATCAATGGTTCTGGTCGCTGTTCGCCGGCAACACGGTGGTCTTGCCCAAACGCTCGGTAACGGTGGAATACGCCGCGTCGATTCCGGATCATTTTCTTTTCGGCATCAAGGTGCCCAACAGCATCACCCTGACCCACCATTATAGTAAGAGCCGGAAAGAACCGCTCCTGCCGAACCCGCATTTCCTGTCCATGCCGCTCATGCACCGGTTCCTGAAAGCGATCGAGCCGCTGGGCAGGCATATCGGCCCGCTCATCTTTCAATTCGAATATCTCAATAAAGTCAAAATGCCGGGGGTGGCGGAATTTCTCAGTGTGTTCGGCAAATTCGCCGATCACCTGCCGGGCGGCTACACCTATTGTCTCGAGACTCGCAACAGGAACTATCTCCAACCCCGCTACTTTGATTTTCTGGCCGGGCACGATCTGCACCATGTCTTTCTGCATGGTTACTACATGCCGCCGATGTTCGATGTCTACGAAGAGTTTGGCGACCGCCTCGGCGAGCTGACGGTGATCAGACTGCTCGGCTCGGGTCGGCAGGAGATCGAGAAACGGACCGGTGAGGATTGGAGCCGCATCGTTACCCCCAAGGACGAGGACATCTCCCGGTTGGCAGCCCTGCTCGCGGAGCTCCGCTCCCGAAACATCGAGACCTTTGTCTACGTCAACAACCATTTTGAAGGCTCAGCCCCGCGGACCATCGCCAGGATTGAGCAGGCTATGGCCGACACGTGAATCGTTCTGAGAGTCGAAGAAGACGGACCGCGTTAGCGGCTGCGTTCCCGCCGTCAGACAGCAAGAGAGCAGCGGGAAAGAAAAGCGGCGCTCGGTGGTCCCCTCTTCTCGCCACGCCCAGACAACCCGCCGCTGCCCCACAGCCCATGCTGCCGGCGGAGTTGCGAAAATGCCGGGTGACCGGTATGGATAAGGAATTGAAGATGAAGAGAAAGATGCGGCAACGCTGCCCGGAGCAGAATGACCTGCCCCGGGGCACGATCGCCCACACCCCAAACGACAACGCGCCATGAAAGATCCAACCAGCCGCTCACCATGGGCAACGGGCAGGGAAAGGACCCTCGCTTCGACTCGTGTCTTCGACCTGCTCGCCGCATCCGTGCAATGCCCCCGCTCCGGCCAGTACAAGGAGTTCTACAAACTCTCCGCCGGTCCGTGGGTCAACGTCATTGCCGTGACGGCGCAGCAGCAACTGCTGCTCATCCGTCAGTACCGCTTCGGCAGCGGCCAGGTGGAAATAGAGATCCCGGGCGGTGCCGTCGACCCGGGCGAAGATCCGCTGCAGGCGGGTATCCGAGAGCTACGCGAGGAAACCGGTTACGCTGGCGGCGAGGCCCGGTTGATCGGCTGGGTACGACCCAACCCCGCCATCCAGGATAACATCTGCTCCACCGTCCTGGTGGAACCGGTCACGAAAGTGGGCGATCCACGCTTTGAGGACATGGAGGATATCGAGGTCTTCACCGCCCCGGCGACCACTGCCCTGGCCATGGCCGCCGGCGGAGAAATCCGTCACGGCCTGGTCCTCAATGCCCTGATGTTCTATGCCATGCACCGTGGTTTTCCTCTGCCGAACATGGCCGGCGGAGCAGGTGAGAATCCCTGATCCGTGCCCGGACGCAGAGCTGTCTCTCCTGGTTTCCCTGCTCCGGCCATTGGCCACCCGCAGTAATGTGAAAGGCACCAATCAGCCGGCTGGTGACTTGCGTGGCTTTTCGCGGGCACGTCCGATGAGCACGCGAAACTGCTCTCAGTCAACCACCTTATTGAGTTCAACCAGAGGATCACCGGCTTTATCGATTCGGGAGAGGAGCTTGTGATAGTCGAAGAGCCCGAACTGTTCCATGGCGCTATCTCTGAAAATAGGATTGAGGGGGAAAGATATGGCCAACATTCTGATATTAAAATATTTTAATTGTCGCTGATTTTGTTGAATAATTCGGCATGTTTTTAGCTGCTATTTTTCAAGGAACTCTCTATACTTGATGCATTCGTAAAAAGCGTTTTTCCCTGCACAAAACCTATTTACCGTTTATAGAGAACATCGCAGTTATGCTTCTTAGCTGGACGAATTCCGTCCAGCCAAGGTCTTTCTTAGTCAGCGGGAGCATCGTATATGTGTTTGGAAGTTATTGCAATTATTCTCGTTGTTCTAGTCTTCTTGGTTGTGGTGGCACTTCTCTACGGCTCTAACTGCTGGCAAGCGGAGACGAGAAAGCTTCATGCGAGAATGGAAGCGGCAAGTGTGCCGATTGCCCCAACTTCTTATGATCCACACGAATTGGACGGGCTGCCTGCGCCGGTTCAGCGTTATTTTCGTACTGTTTTGAAAGAGGGCCAGCCATTGGTTGCCGCGGTCAGCATAGAACACACCGGCACTTTCAACATGAGCAAAACCGGAGAGCAATGGAAGCCGTTTAGTTCAACTCAACGTGTCATCATCCAGCGGCCAGGTTTTACTTGGGACGCTCGCATTCGTATGGCGCCGGGAATGAGCATTCATGTCCATGATGCCTACGTTGCAGGTGAGGGTGTTCTGACAGCAAAGCTGTTCGGGCTCTTGACTGTGATGAAACAGCCTAGCACTCCGGAACTGGCGCATGGAGAGTTAATGCGCTTTCTCGCTGAAGTCGCATGGTATCCCACTGCCCTTCTTCCAAGTCAGGGTGTAGTTTGGGACGCAATTGATGATACACAAGCCAGCGCAACACTTACCGATGGTACAACGACTGTAAAGCTGATGTTTCAATTTGATGCTCAAGGGCTAATCAGTTCAGTGCGTTCAGATGGGCGATACCGCGAAGTGGATGATGTGTTGGTTGCGGCTCCTTGGCAAGGGCGCTATTGGGGATATGAAGCACGGGATGGTATGTTAGTGCCGCTAGATGGAGAGGTGGAATGGTTGCTGGCCGATGGAGCAAAACCATACTGGCGTGGGCGGATGCAGCGAATCCAATACGAAATGAATAATAGATGAGTAAGAGAAATTGCCTGATAACGGATTAAACCAGAGCCAAAAATATATGCCTTTAACCAATTCAGTACCCGAAGCATGCCGAGTGCAGTTCAGTTCTTTTACCCCCTTTCTGCTGATTTCGTTCGGTATCGCCTGGGGTATCCTTGGACTGTACATCTTTCTCCCGGATCTTATGGGGATGGTGTTTGGCCGGCTCACCGGCAATCACCCGCTTTTTTTCCTGGCCGTGTACGCGCCT
>CAYSSK010000026.1:35974-37119 GCA_964433645.1 uncultured Desulfofustis sp. | reverse complement strand
ACAGATCGAGGCGGAGACCGCCAAAAGCAAGAAACCGGCGGCGAGTCCGGCCGGCCCCGCCTCTCTTACTCTGTCTGAGCATGGTGCCGCACACCCGACCTTGTTCAACCTCAAGGCCTGTATCCTTGGTATGGATTGGGAGATCACGGAGCGGGAACTCAGTGATCTAAGCAAGGAAATCAGGCGCCTCGAGGTTGAGTTTGCCGGAGATAAACCGCGCCTGCTGTTTCTCCAGGGGATCGAGGCCTTGGGCGGTTATATCAGATTCAAAAAGAGCAACGCCCACGCCGATGCATTCAAGCTCCTCTACTCTTTTTATGAAGGGCTGGAAAAAATTGTCGTTAACGACATGAGCATCGAAGAGCAGAAAACGGTTCTCTTTCCGGAAGTTGAAAAGTTTGAGCAGTTCAAGAAAATCATCCTGCCGTCACTGTCCGGAGAGGAACCGGCGGACGAAGAAGCCATCGGGGTGGACGACGGCCATGAGGCCGGTGGCGTAGCGGGTATCGCGCCGGCGTTTGCCGATGTGCCCGATGAAGTGCACGGCTTCCAGGCCGAGGAAGAGGCGGCGCAGCTCGGCGATGAAGTGCCGCTTGATGTTGAAGACCGACTCGACCAATTTTTCTCGGAAACCGTGGGCGAGGAGCAGCCTGCCGCCGACGAGACGCCGGTCAGTGCCGGGCCGAAAGATAACTTCACCCAGGAGGCGGCACAACGGGTCGCCTCGTTTTTCGATACCGAAGAGAGTCGGGCCGGTTCTTCCTATATGCCGATCAGTGCCGAAGATGCCCTGCGCGGCGTCGATGTCGAGACCGACGCCGACGACGACTCGGATGAAGATGCCTTGCCGATGGAGTCCGACGGCAAGCTGGCGCCGGCTCTTGCCGATACGGAAGGGGAACCGGCGATTTTTGGCGAGGCTTCCGCGGAAACGATTGCCTGGAGTGAGGACGATTCGGTGCACGAGGTAGAAAAGCGGCTCGGCGGCTTTTTCGACCAGGAAGCCGAGGAAGGGCTGGTTTCCCAGGTAGCTGCCGATTCCGCGCTCAGGGGCGTCGATGTTGAGAGCGAAGCCGATGACGATACCGAGGAGGCGGCCCTGCCGCTTGCCGATGACGAAGATCTGGCGCCGGCCCTGTCAATGG
>CAYSSK010000026.1:29818-35874 GCA_964433645.1 uncultured Desulfofustis sp. | reverse complement strand
GACGGCGGCTATGCGACGTTTGCCAGTGAGTCGGATGAGGAAGAATTCTTTGCGGCGATCGATGAACGGGTCGATGAACCGGGTGAGTTTCAGATGGAACTACTCGACGAAACCGACGACATTGATACCCGGGATGTGGCCTCTTTGAGCCAACCCGGAACCGAGGACTTCGATCAGATCGTTGAGGAACCGCCGCCCACCCCGGCCGCACTGGGCGAAACTGAAGACGAAGAAGACGAGGAAGATGGTTTCGTCTTCGCCAGTGATGATGACCTCGGCGATCTTCGGGGGGCCATTGCTTCCCTTGGCGTGGAGATCAGTGATACGATTATTCAGGGGATTTTATCGGCGGTGAATGGCCTGAGACACCACTATTCCAATCGGCCGGTGGAAAAAACCTTTCTCCAGTTAATTTCGACCATCGTTCAGCATATCGGCCAGTACCGTTATGAAGCGAGCGCCGAGGCCCATGGGTTGCTTCTTTCTGTCTTCGACAAGCTGGAACTCATCCAGAATCCGGAAGTGCCGGCAGAGCAGGCCCACGAGATTCTGCTGGCGGAGACCACCAAAGTGTTGCTCTGGCAGCAGACGATGCTTGACCGGCAGGCCATCCGCAAGGGCGACGAATTGACCTTTATCAGCCCCGTTCGTTCCGATCAGGCGGAGGCGGGTGATGATGAGCCGGATGGTGCCGGTGCCTCTGATGCCCCTACGCCCTTTACTGAGGACCGGTTCGCCGAGCAAGAGTTTCAGGCGGTTTTTGAACCGGTCGAAGAAGATGGCGAGCAATCCGATAGCATCGTTGCCGGTGAGCAGGGAGCTGATGATGACAATTTCGCTCTGGCCGAAAAAAGCCGGCCGGAGGAGAGCGAAATCTCGGATGATACGCAGGTCCGGGACGAGGAAGATGCCTTTTCGCTTGATGCGGCGGCTGACGATGAAGCGGACGACTCGCTCTTTTTGTCTTTGGACGAAGAGCTCGAAGAAACCGAGAAAGAAACTGCTCCCGGCGAGTCGCCCTTGTCGCTCGATGACACGATAGAGTCGGCTATCGACGAAGTCGACGCATCGTCCCAAGACGAGGTCGAAGCAGCCGGTGGTGATCCGGTGACCGAGTATGTGAAAAAGGAATTGGCAGCGTTGCGCACTTCGCTGCAAGCAGAGATCGAGGAGCTGCGCAAACGGCTGGAAAACAAAGATTAGATTGTGCCTGTCGGGGGCGGGTTTCACCCTGTCCCCGACACCTCTTAACGGACGTCCTGTCCGCAGCCCTTCGGGCCGGATTCTCCGTCCAGCCGGGCCTTCGCGATGCAGCCTCCGGCAGAACCGGCCAGCCCGGGGAGATGATTTTCATATAAAAAATCCCACCACTGCCGGCAAAACAGATCGATTCTTCTTCGTCTGCTGTCGTGCGCCTTGCTTTGTTCGCACAACACTGCTCAGTCGTGCAGGGTAAGGGCGATAATCGATAAAAGCAGGTAGACCAGCAGCCAACAGCCGACAAAAGCAAGCAGCTGCGGATACCAGCGACTTTTGCGGCGCAACAGTGCCAGTGCGCCGATCAGGGCGGCGGGAGTCAGAACACCGGCAACGAGCGGCGGCAGATAACGCAGCAGCTCCTGCAGGCCGAGAAAGAACCAGGGACCGGTAATATAGGAAACTCCAAGTTGTTCCGGGTCGAGCGGGGCCGCGACAACCACTCCGATGAGCAGGATCGTTGCGATGAACGGCAGGTGAGTCGTCAGCCTGACCCGGTAATAGCGCCGCAGGTGATCCCAGGCGAGCAGCAGGAAAAGGATATCAAAGGAGAAGACATGATGCAGGTAGACGCGCTGCAGTCCGCCATCGGAGATGGCAAAAAGAAACCGGTTCAGCGTGGGACCTATCAATGGGACGGCTTCGAGGATATGCTCGGCGATCATCCCTGCGGAAAAGCCGGTACTGTCGAAACGCAGCACATAGCCGGTGAACAGCAGCATCAGAATGACCGGCAGGCAGAGGATGAGCACGATAAAGGAGGTGGTATCGTAACTCTCTGATTTGTTGAATACCGCCAGGTAGTGAACGACGACGAAGAGGAAGAAGAGCTGGCTCGAATAGAAATGCAGAGATCGGAACCAGGCGCCGTAAGGGATCAGGATATCAAGGGCGGAAGTCGAGTAATAGGGTTCGTGCGGGTCGTAATGCAGCCCGACAAGGATTCCGGAGAGCAGGGACAGATAGAGACAAATCAGACTCCACTCTCCCCATTTGATCGATTGCAGCAGGGTGCCGAATCGCTCCACGGTGCGCATCTGCTCTATTTGATGGTTACGAAAAGAGCCGGCGGGGCGTCTTTCTGTTCGACTTGATAAAGCGGCAGGCGTTGTTCCGCCGGGCCGTTGAGCACTTCGCCGTGGATGGAAAACCGACTCTGGTGACACGGGCACTCCAGATAGCCCTCCCGCTCCTTATAATTGAGTCGACAGCCAAGATGGGTACAGATTCGTGAGGCGGCCCAGAGTTGATCGTCTCTTGAAAAAAGGATAAAGTCCTGCTTGAGCAGCTGCCCGTCCAGCTTCACCGTGCCGCTCACCTCGACCATTTTCGGTTTGCGGGGCACTTTGAAGCGGATAAAGCGGATCAGCGGATAGAGCAGGAGCAGCGAGCCCAGCAGCAGGAGCAGTCTGCGCGCCGGGTTGGCAGGGTGGCGGTGGTTGCCGCTCTTCATAAGCTGCCATTGATGGGAGGAGCGGCGATAGACCGGAATTTTTCGATCAGCATTTCATTGACGTGTTCCGGTACCAGGTCGCGGACATTGCCTCCGTGCCGGGCGGCGTCCTTGACGATTGAAGAAGAAATGAAAATCCAGCGAAAGCCGGGCATCAGGAAGACTGATTCGACGGAACGTTCAAGCTTCCGGTTCATCAGCGCCAGCTGAAACTCATAATCGAAATCGGAAACGGCCCGGAGCCCGCGAATAATGGCCCGGGCTTGCCGTCCGGCGGCATATTCGACAAGCAGACCGGAGACGTAATCCACTTCGATTCGTTCGTTGCCCTGAAAACAGCGAAGAATCATCTCTCGTCGTTCTTCCAGGCTGAAAAGCGGTGCTTTGCCGGGGTTGATGGCAATGGTGACGATGATTCTGTCAAATAGATTCAGCCCCCTGGTAATCAGGTCGAGATGACCGTTGGTGATCGGGTCGAAGGTCCCGGGATAGATGGCGATTGTGGGCAGGTGTGCTGGTGGTGTCATGGTTGTTTCCTGGGTTCGGTAAGATGGTCAGGTTGGTGGTGTCGGGCGGAAGAAGATGAACATCGATTCGCCATAACGCCGACTATCGACCCGGACCAGGTGATCAAGCGTATCGGGCGGCGAAAATTCCCTGTTTTCCTCGATGATGAGCAGTGCCTTGGCGGAAAAGATATCAGGGCGGTCGAGCAGATGAAGCACGGTCATTGCCAGGTTTTTACCATAAGGAGGATCGACAAAGATCAGGTCGTAGAGACGTTGTGGGTCGCCGCGACCGGTTATGGCGCCGAGGCCTTTGCCGAGATCGGCTCGGCGTAATACCGAGCGCTGCGGCCCGTCTCCAATCAGCGCGACATTTTTAGCCACCAGCGCGAGCGCCCGGCTGCTGTTGTCGATGAAAAGCACCGACGCGGCGCCCCGGCTGAGTGCTTCACAGCCAAACGCACCGGTGCCGGCGAAGAGATCGACAACATGGCTGTCGGCGATCGTCTGACCGATGATGTTGAACACTGCTTCACGGGCACGATCCGCCGTTGGCCGGATAGCTCTTGTGCCACCGGCAGGAGTGAACAGTCGGCGTCCACGGGCCGTGCCGCTGATGATCCTCATCTCTGTTCCCTGCTTTGCAGGCCACCGCACCACATGTCGCTTTTTTCATCCGTGTGATGCCCCGGGATGGAAATATCGCTGTCCAGTGCGCCGCAGCCTGACGCTGCGGCGCAATCGTCCGGCAGGTGATCAGTCGGCAACAAACTGCTCGGCGATCTGGATGGTATTGAGTGCCGCACCCTTCAGGATATTGTCAGAGACTACCCAGAGGTTGATGCCGTTGGCGATGGACTCGTCTTCGCGAATCCTGCCGACAAAGGTGTCGAACTCGCCCTGGGCGTTGGTGGCCAGGGGATACCGTTGCTGGAGTGGGTCATCGACAACGGTGACACCGGCGGCTTCTGCCAGCAGGGCTTTTACCTCGGCGGCGGAGATTTTTGTCTGGGTCTCGATATTGATCGATTCAGAATGACCGTAGAAGACCGGTACGCGGACAGCGGTAGCGGTGATACCGATCGAATCGTCCGCAAAGATCTTTCTTGTCTCGTTTACCATTTTCATCTCTTCCCTGGTGTAGCCGTTATCCAGGAAGGAGTCGATATGCGGCAGGCAATTGAAGGCGATCTGGTGCGGGTAGACGCGATGGGCAAGCGGAGTGCCGGCGACAAAGTCACGCACCTGCTGCTCGAGTTCGGCGATAGCCGACGCACCGGTGCCGGAAACCGCCTGATAGGTGGAAACGACGATTCGCTTGATGCCGACGCGATCGTAGATCGGCTTCAAGGCAACCAGCATCTGGATGGTGGAGCAATTCGGATTGGCGATAATCCCGCGTTTGGTATAGCCGGCGATAGCCCGAGGATTGACTTCAGGAACGACCAGGGGGACATCGGGGTCCATTCTGAAGGCGCTCGAGTTGTCGACGACGATGGCACCGGCCGCCGCTGCTGCCGGCGCAAAGGCAAGAGAGCGGTCACCACCGGCTGAAAAGAGTGCAAAATCGATCCCTGCGAAAGAGTCTTCGGTCAATACCTCAACTGCTATGTTGCGGCCCTGATACGTACGGGCTGTGCCCCGTGACCGTTCCGAGGCCAGCAGGCGCAGTTCCTTGATCGGGAACCCGCGCCGGGCAAGGGTTTCGAGCATCGCCCCACCGACAGCTCCGGTGGCGCCGACGATAGCGACATTATAGGCTGATTTGCGTGTGAACATCGGGTAACCTCAAAACAGATGAAATGACTGGTGGCCGTTGCCGGCGCTCTGTTTGTCAACCTGCAAACGTACCAGGTTTGCCGACTATATTCAATTGCAATGCAACCTCCATGAGAGGAGGCTGCAGCGACCGGTAAAAAGAATCCGTTGCGCTCGGCAGAGGGCTGGCCGTGCTCCGGGGAGCCTCGGACCAGGCTGGGGGAGCTCAGAGTCTGGTCCGGGGAGACGCACCGGAGCTGGTGCCAGGCGCTTGAAGGGAAGCGGAGAACGGCTTAAAAGCTGTCCTGCCGGCGGCTGGAGGGCAGTAATCGGCGGATGTTCCGGTGGTGTTGCCGACGTCAGGACAAACGGGCCAGAATGGATTCACCGGCCCTGCTCTTCCGGCCCACTTCCGTTGTTATCGTCGCCGTGATGGGCAGATAGATGTCCAGCCGCGAGCCGAAACGAATCATACCGTAGCGCTGGCCGGCCTGCACCGTTTCGCCGGGCTCCGTTCGGCAGACGATTCGTCTGGCGACGAGTCCGGCGATCTGCACAACCGTCAGCTTGACGTTTTCCCGAATTCCTATGGTGAGGGCGCAATACTCGTTTTTCAGGTGGGCGTCTTTGCTGTCGGCGGCAAGGAAAGTGCCGGGTACGTGGCTGATCCGCTCAATCGTTCCGGCTATGGGGATGCGGTTGACGTGCACGTTGAAGATATTCATGAAAATGGAAATCTTCCACACCCGTTCGGGGCAGAAACGCTCGTCGACTACTTGTTCGACGACGATGATTTTCCCGTCCGCCGGGGCGATGACGGCATCGTTGTCGATTGGAGTGATGCGATCCGGGTCGCGAAAAAACATCAGCACGAACGTGCTGATCAGCACCAGCACCAGGGTCGCCGTGGGGAAGCCGAGCAGGGCACAGATCAGGGTGAGAAAGGCAGTGTAGCCGATAAACGGCACTCCCTCCCGGGCAATGGGAATACGTTCTGTGCGCATGGTAATCGTTGTTTTGCTGGGATTTAGTTAGCGGGGGACAGGTTGAAACCAGTCCCGCCGTTGGTTTAGACTAGCAGC